>NZ_JANMZA010000017.1:0-17412 GCF_031382685.1 Chamaesiphon sp. OTE_8_metabat_110
GTATATAACGAGGGCGAACTAGAATATAACGAAGAGCATCAACAGGGCGTTCTCAAATTATTAGAGCGGCTCAAAGCTAAAGGTACTCCCGTTGCTGCCCTCGGCGTGCAATCTCACCTCTGGGGCAATCGGTTCGATCTAAATTATAAAAAATTTGGCAAGTTTCTGAAAAATGTTGCGGATTTAGGACTGAAAATCATGATTACAGAGCTAGATGTAATCGATAAAGACTTACCGCTAGATATTGCCAAACGCGATCGACTAGTCGCGATCGCCTATGAAGATTATCTCAATACCGTGCTAGCTGAAAAAGCAGTAATTGCCGTAGTTAATTGGGGCTTTACCGATCGGCATAACTGGATTACCCCATCGATTCCCCGTCAAGATGGCGCTCCCGCCAGACCGCTACCTTTCGACACCAACTTGCAACCTAAATTAGCTTGGAATGCGATCGCTAGAGCGATCGATCGATCGCCAAAACGCTAAATATGAATGATGACAATTTAGGCGATCGAACCGATCGCCACACCGCTCTCGGGGTCAGTATTTTGGCGGATTTAATCTCTAAAACATTTATTGTAAGATTGCAATATATAGAGAAAATGTATGGAATCCAAAGAAGCTATCGATCTAAACTTCAGCTACTACTTACCAGCAGTCAAACGACACTGGCTTCCGGCTGTGAGTATTTTCGCCTTGACATTTGCGCTGAGTCTCTTAGCCGCATCCCAACTGAAGCCATCTTATAAAGCAGAAGGGAGATTGTTATTCAAAAATTCTAACTTTAAAGTAGTCGGCTCGAATCTGATCCCTAGTAATTCTGAAGGAGAGTCCAGCGATCTCAAACCGTTAGTCGCGACTCAAAACCCCATCTCGACCCAGATGGAGGTCATTGGGAGCATTCCCCTATTACAGAAAACAGCCGATCTGTTAAATCGCCAATACCCTCAAGCTAAACGTTTAGATGTTAGCGATATTCAAGCTGGCTTAACTTCGAGAATTGTTGGAGGTTCGGATATATTGCAGCTTGACTATAAAGATCGTAATCCAGAACAAGCCGCGAATATCATCAATACACTGATGAGCGTGTACTTAGAAAATGATATTCAGACAACGCGAGCGGAAGCAGAATCAGCGCGTCTATTTATGGACAAGCTGCTCCCAAAAACGCAGGCGGCGATGACTGAATCAGAAATCGCCTTGCGGAAGTTCAAACAACAAAATAATGTTGTCGATCTGGCCGAAGAATCGCGATCGGCAGTGACAATTATTGGTAATTTAGATACTAGTATCAGTGCCGCTCAGGCGCAGTTAGCAGAAGCAACAGCGCAGACTCAAGACTTAAAAAAGAAAATTAATCTCACTTCCCAAGAAGCGATGGCTGTCAGTGCCGTCAGTCAATCGCCAGGGATCCAAGGAATTATCACGCAACTGCAAGATGTCGATCGCCAACTAGCGAGTGAAAGCAGCCGCTTCTCTGATAATAACCCGATTATTGTCAGTCTCCAAGAGAAGCAATCTAAATTAAAAGCCCTATTAACGCAGCAAATTGGCAGCACGATTGGCAACAACGCTCAAGTTCCTCAAGGTTTGCTCAAAGTTGGCGAACTCAAACAAAATTTGATTGCCGAATCGCTCAAATCAGAAGTCCAGCTCACTGGTTTGACTAAAAAACTCGCCTCTCTCCAAAATTCCCGCTCTGCCTACGAGCAAAGAATCAAGGTTATGCCTCAGCTCGTCCAAACACAGCGACAGCTAGAGCAGCAACTGGAAGTATCACAAGCGACACATCAGAATTTATTAAAAAAAGTTCAAGAGTTACAGTTAGCTAAAACTAAAAATATCGCTAATGCTCGCATCGTTGCAGCGGCAATCGTGCCTAAGAAAGCAGATACTAGTACGCAGCTGATAGTAGGGGGCTTAGGCTTATTAGCAGGTGCTTTTTTTGGAGCTAGCTCGATCGCTTATTTGGAAAGTAAAGATCGATCGCTCAAAACTGTCAAAGAGATCGAAAAAGCATTTGGCTACACCTTGCTCGGAGTCATCCCCACCACCGCCAAAAAGCGCAAACGCGTCCGCAGTCGGCGTCCGGAAATGACAACGCTAGAAGTTGCCGTAAGGGACACACCGCAATCTCTGACTAGCGAAATGTCTAGAGCGATCCAGTCTAATCTGCGATTTCTGAGCGACAATCGATCGTTAAAAACGATCGCGATTACTAGTACGGTTGCTAATGAAGGCAAATCAAAAGTAGCCGCCAATCTCGCTGCGGCGATCGCCGGACTCGGACAGCGGGTATTATTAATCGATGCCGATCTCCGCGTTCCTACCCAGCATCGGTTCTGGAAATTACCCTTAAAAAAAGGCTTGAGCGAACTACTAATCAAAAAGTCTAAATTTCCGCAAATTGCCTGGACAGTGATGGAGAATTTGGATATCTTAACTGCTGGCGCTAAGCCGTCTAATCCTTTGGCTGCTCTAGAATCTCCAGACATGGCAGCACTCTTGCTAGAAGTAGCCGACTTATATGACTTGGTGATTATCGATACGCCACCACTACTAGTGGCTAGCGACGCGATTACCGTCGGACAACTAACTGACGGCACGATCTTAGTCTCTCGTCCTGGCGTCATCGATGCTACCAGCGTGCTAGCCGCCAAAGCAAAGCTGCAAATGTCCCATGTTGATATCCTCGGATTGGTAGTTAACGGCGCGATCGCAGGTAATGAAACTGAAGATTATTTTGCTTCGGCTCGCGATTACTTCAGTGACGAATCAGAAGCTGAAGTGCCTTGGAATGATTATATGACTCAACTGGGAGAAACGATCGCCGACAGGTCTAGACAGGACACAAAATTCACAGATATGAACGGAGTGTCAACGATGTTAAATGGAGTTAGTAATCGAAACTGATCGACTTAGAGGGTGTTTGAAAAGGCTTTTCGGTGTGAATCGGAGATCTAAATCCCCCAACCCCCTTAAAAAGCGGATGCAATCACGCGGAGGTTTCCTCCGCAGGTGTTGCACCAAGCAGGGGGATTTAGGAGGATTTACCCACCATAAACGAAGCAATTAGACTTTTCAAACATCCTTTTAGACTCGTAACATCTTGAAAGCAGCAGGCGATCGCTTGCCGCTTTTGTTATAAAGTTATCAATTTTAGATAAGTATCGAGCGATTGATGTCAACGATCTCGATCGCATTAAATTAATTGAGAAGTGGCTAGTCTACATAGGCGATCGAGTTAAGATAATTAGCCGATCTCAAAAATAATCTTTCCACTTATAATCAGATGGGTTTTCGCTTGAGATGTGAAAGCCTCGATCGCTTGCCGATCGTTTCGGATGGTAGATTGTTACTCGATCTAGTTAGCGATCGCTTTGATACTTTTCTCGATCGAGCGAACCGAGGAGCGGCTGCCAAGTCGCGAAGATCGCTAATCAATAGGTATTTATTAATGAATGTAAAACACGGACAATTCTATACTAAAGAGCGTCCAGTTGGAGATGTAGCTATTCCTAGAGTTGTAGCCTTTGCATTACTCGCTGCAATTGTCTGGATCGCAAATTTTTGGTACTCAGCTAGTTTTGGATTGTATGAAGATGACTGGGTGAGGATTCCGACAATTATCGGACTGAGTTGGGAGCAAATATTTCATAAGATTGTATTTGATACTGGCTTTCAGGGTCGGCCATTTCATGATGGTTTGATTTTCTTGTTCTCATTTTTGGGGATTAAGCTAGGTGGATTGCCATATGCGTATGCGATCGGTTTTGCGATCGTCACGATTAATGCGTGGTTATTCTACTTGTTACTAGAGAAACTATATGGCGATCCGATCTTTACTTGGACTGGCTCGCTGGCATTTTGTTTATTTCCGGCTGATACAACTAGAGATTATTTAACTCATTCACTCGGAATTCAACCATCGTTAGCTTTTTTACTGATTGCTTTTCACTGCTATTTATCTAGATTTAAAAAATTATCTTATTTAATTGTCTTTTTGTGCTTGGTTTCTTACGAGCCATTGGTAACAGTCTTCTTTGTTGCGCCATTATTTAATCGTAAATGGGATGCCAAATTACCAAGAGAATTAGTCAAGCATAGTTTAGTCCTAATTGCGGTTATTGTCAGTGCGGGGATCTTACGAAAGTTGGTTGGAGAAAATCAAATTTCCAACTTCACACCCCAATCAGTAATGCTCCTAGTTTTAAATCCGATCTTCGGTTCGATTACTAGTCTGGCGATGTTAATCTATCGACCGATCGAAACCTTATTGAAACTAAATGGCGAACTATTATTATTTTGCATCCCCGCTGGCTTAATTTTCAGCTCCTTGCTATTTAGCTTCAAAATCAAGCCACTAGCTCAAGTCTTCAGCTTACGGACATTCGATCGATCTAAAAGATTTGCCAAACTTCCGAGCATCTTGAAGCCTTACGCCAAACCCCTGCTTACTGGGGCGAGTGCGTTGGTATTAGCTTATCCGCTGGCAATGACGACCTTTGGCTTTGCGATGAGTGGGAGAACGGCGCGAGTGCATGTCGCAGCAATTGTCGGCACGTCAATTTTGGCTGCTTGCCTGTGTTCTGTCATCTTAAACGTCGCCAATAAACACGGTCGCAAGCGGTTGGCGATCTTCGGATTAGCCGGAATGTTCGCGCTATTAATAGGATTTGGACTGAGAGTTCAGCAAGATTATCAGTTGATGTGGCAGCATCAAAGAGGCTTTTGGACGGACGTGGTGCGGCTGTGCCCCGATGTGACCGAAGGAACGGTGATTTTTGTCGAGCCGACTGGATTGCGCGATACCCGCCAACCAATCCCCTTTCGCGAGCCTAGAGGTGTCTCCGATCCCAAACAGATCAAAGGAATCGAATGGGAACTACCGCACGTCATGGCGCATATTTACCAGTTTCCAACTCAGTGGGAATGGCAGCCCCAATTGTACCGACTGCAATCGAATTGGCGATCGAAAATTGCCGCCGAGCGCGATTTATTACATGTCAGTGCGGCAATTGACTGGATTACCGAGCCAGAAATGAAACGCGAAGTTGCTAGTACTAATGTTATTTTCTTAGAAACTACCAATGGTCGATTGACTCGCCGTACCAAGCCATTAGTTATTGGCGATCGCCAATTTGCATTAAAGCAACTATCATTATCGGAACTACCGCAATTTGAAAAAAAATATCTGTATAATTATCTCATTCAGAAGCCTAATGAACAGCCGATTGACTACTTAATTAAATAGATCGCATCTACACGGTTAAAATTTTTTATGATTCCAGCTAGTCCCTTACTGCCCAACCCTACTGGTTCATTACTGATACCAGTCCAACCATCTGGAGTCAATCTACAGCAAAAATTACCAAAATTCTCACTGATAATTCCAACGTATAATGAGAGTCAGAATATTGCAGAAATAGTCGGTATTTTAGTTGAGATACTCGATCGGCAAATCCCCTCAGATTACGAACTGATCGTAGTAGATGATGATAGTCCCGATCGTACTTGGGAATTAGCTAGTAAATTGATTCCCGATTATCCCCAATTACGCGTCATTCGCCGCGAAACTGAGCGGGGGCTGTCAACGGCAGTCATCAGGGGTTGGCAAGCCGCTCAGGGCGAAGTACTCGGCGTAATCGATGCCGATTTGCAACACCCACCAGAAATCATCCTCCAGCTCTGGGGCGAGATCGAAAAAGGTGCAGAGCTAGCGGTAGCCAGCCGCAACGTCGAAGGCGGCGGCGTCAGCGAATGGAGCATCGTCCGTCGCTTCTTGTCGCGCGGTGCCCAGATGTTAGGCTTAGCAATCTTACCAGAAGTCATCGGTCGGCTCACCGATCCGATGAGCGGCTTTTTTATGGTGCGCCGCAGTGCGATCGCGAGTAAACTGCTGAGTCCGGTTGGGTATAAAATCTTAATTGAAGTTGCAGCGAGGGGACAAATTCGCTGGATTGCCGAGACAGGATATGTGTTTCGCGAACGGGTTGCGGGTGCGAGTAAAGTTACCTGGAAACAGTACATCGAGTATCTCCAGCATTTAATTACGCTGCGGTTTTCTTTATGGCCTGTGACACGCTTTCTCCGATTTGGAATCGTCGGTTTTAGCGGTGTTTTTGTCGATTTGGGCGTATTTTATCTACTCAGAACTGTTTTAGAGATTGGTTTGACTCGGAGTGCAATCTTCTCATCTGAAATCGCGATTATTAATAACTTCTTGTGGAACGACCTATGGACTTTTGGCGATGTCTCTAGCAAACAAATCGGAAATCGTAAACGATTGCGGCGATTTCTCAAGTTTAATTTAGTTTGTTTAGCAGGTGTAATTCTCAATGTCCTAATTGTGAATATCTTATTTAATATCGTTCATCTCAATGAATATCTAGCCAAACTCATCGCGATCGCGATGATAACCTTCTTAAACTTTTGGTTGAATTCAAAACTTAGCTGGCGAGTCACAGATACCGAAAAAGAGTAAAAACAGCCCAGGTGTATGCGGTAATCTAGGGTAAGTAGAACCCGAGCTGATTGGCAACCGGACGTTCATTCATGGGAACTTTTGCATGAATGGGTGCATTTAATACCGTGGCTCCATTGCCAGTATCGACGACTAGCGTTGTCGAGCCGCCACCATCTAAATTGATGGCTGTATCTACGCCTAATTTTGCCATGAGTTGTGATAGCTCTACTTTGGTGACACCCTCACTATAAAGTGGTTGCTTCCCATCGATAACAATCAACCATAATTTAGTACCCGATCTATCTATTCCAACCGCAACGCGCGGATACGGTTTCTGCTCGTCATCTGCAAACTTTTCCGCTGTCACTCGACCGTTACTAACCAAAAATTCGCGACCAGCAACAGCATTCATTGTCCCGTTAGGGCAGCTACCCGTGTCGATAATTCTGGCAGTATTGTCCTGAGAAATACACAAAGCTGGCCATTTTTCTAATGGTGGTGTATGGCGATCGCCATTAGAAATGGTTTCCCCCATCGGTACGGTACGATCGCCAGATCGCGGGTAATAATCCCACGGCGTTCGATCGTAAAATGGGGAGAAATAACTAGCATTAATCGCTAATTTGGTTTTAAATTCTCGAACGAAAGCCGAAGTAGTTCGCGAATTCTGTGGCGATTGGGGCGTTACTAATAATCTCAGTCCCGCAGTTTGGAGATCGATCTTCACGATATGTATCATCACCGGACGCGGTTGCGATCTTGCCTGACGTTGATACTCAATCCCTGCAAATAGCGAGCGCGATGTCGCCGTGCGCTGCGGTCGCAAGAAATACGCTCGACTATAGGCGATCGGCGGTAATAGTAACAAAACTGTCGTAGCTAATAAAAGTTGACATCGCATGTCGGAAAATATTAATTAAAATCTTTCGATATTATTGCCACTACTGGGAGATTTATGTAATTCTAATATAATTGAGTCGATCTAAACTTTACTATCCCGCTAATTGAGAGAGGTTAGTCCAGTCTTGAAAAAGCTAAAATTTCTAGGCATGTTAGCTGCAACTGGAGGCTTGACGATCGGGTCGTTACAGGCAGCTACTCAAAACATCTTTGGTGTTTTAGGTCGAACTCCAGAAGACCCAAAATGGTACTTGACTATCGGTTTATTTAGCTGTTTCTTAGTTTCTACGATGGCATTGGCGATCGGGCTGTTGACTAGCAAAGAATCGATTGTCTCAAAGCTCTCGATTTTTAGCTCAGCCGCGATTTCATGCGTGTGGTTAGGGTTTTATTATGGTGGCATCATTGGGAATAAAACGCCACAAGTCGCGATCGCGATTGCCATCATTGGATTGTCGCTCGTGGTACTAATGGGTTGGTACCGACAACCAAAATTGACGCTAATGGCGATCGTCCTGATGGGAGTAGTTACAGCATACGGGTTGAGTTTTCTATGTTCGGTAGTCGCAGTCTCTTTTTTAAGCACTGCTCGGTTACTAGAGGCAAGTATTTGGCTAATTTTTTTCGCAGTGGCACTTGCAACAACGATCTTTTTTCTCAATTTCCTGATTCGAGAATTAGCCGATTATCGCTCGGCTTTAGGCTTTAGGCTTTAGGGTAAAGGAAACACCCAGTTCCCCAGTTCCCCAGTCCCCCTCTCATCAAGCCCGATCTATTCCTCCCAAGCCCAGGCGGCTTATAATAGAGCAGCAGACTTCAAGATCTTAGCTAATATGCGCGTTCAGGTGATTGGTGGTGGTTTAGCAGGTACCGAAGCAGCTTGGCAGATCGCCCAGGCTGGCGTCCCCGTGACTCTATATGAGATGCGTCCCCACACATTGAGTCCCGCGCATCATAGCGAAGAACTCGCCGAACTGGTCTGTAGTAACTCCTTCGGTGCCCAATCGACCGATCGCGCCGCTGGATTATTGCACGAAGAACTCCGTCGCTTGGGTTCGGTAATTATCAATAAAGCCGACCATCATGCCGTCCCCGCCGGGGGCGCATTAGCAGTAGATCGCGGTAAATTTAGCCACGATCTGACCGAAACCCTAGCCAATCATCCCCTCGTTGAATTTCGCCGCGACACCGTACCCGAAATCCCCCGCGATGGCATCGTCGTATTAGCCACTGGGCCATTGACAGCACCCGCACTCGCCGAAGATATTCAAAAATTGGCGGGAATGGAATACCTCAACTTTTTTGATGCCGCCAGTCCGATTATCGTGGGTGATTCGATCGATAAAAACATTGCCTTCTTCGCATCTCGCTACGACAAAGGCGAAGCCGCCTACCTCAATTGTCCGATGAATAAGGAGCAATACCTCCACTTTCGCCAAGAGCTGTGTAATGCCGAGCAAGCCGAATTAAAGGATTTCGATCGTGAAACTGCGAAATTCTTTGAAGCGTGCCTCCCGATCGAAGAATTAGCCCAACGCGGCGAGGAAACGATGCGTTACGGCCCTCTAAAACCCGTCGGACTATTCGATGGTCGTCGCGGCGATTTCAAAGCTCCTGAGAACCAAATTCACCGCCCCTACGCCGTCATTCAACTTCGCCAGGAAGATAAAGCCGGACAACTGTGGAATATGGTCGGTTTCCAGACTAATTTGAAATGGGGCGAACAAAAGCGGATTTTCTCACTGATTCCCGGCTTGGAGAATGCCGAATTCGTCCGCTTGGGCGTGATGCACCGCAATACCTTTATCAACTCACCAAAATTACTCTCATCCTCACTCCAATTCCACAGCCGTAATACCCTCCTCGCCGCCGGACAAATCATCGGTACCGAGGGTTATACCGCCGCTGCTGCTGGCGGCTGGCTAGCAGGCACGAATGCCGCCCGCTTGGCACTAGGCAAAGAACCGATCGTGATGCCCAATGTCACGATGATGGGTTCCCTATTTGATTTCATCAGCACCGCCGAACCCAAATATTTCCAGCCGATGCCCCCGAATTTTGGCATCTTCCAAGAGCTACCAACCAAAATCAAGAACAAGCAAGAACGCTACGGTGCATATCGCGATCGATCCCTCAGTGCGATCGATGCTTTGATTGCCGAGCATTTAGCCCCGAAATATGCTTATAGTTAACTTTAAAGAATTTGTCTGGAAAGTGTCGATCGCCTGTTGTTTGATAAATAAAATATTGCCAAACAGATATTTATGAAACAACTTACCGCGATCGGACTAGCGATGACCTTGTTGGTTGGAAATGTTAATGTCGATACCGTTCAGGCTAGCTGCTATAGCTATAACGGTTCTCGACAAGAACAAATTAAATTGCAGGATAAACAAACTGGCTATCTCAGGGTGTGGGCGACTAAAAGTTTAAAAGGTCGAATGGTGGGAAAACTCAGACATGGTGAGGTCATCAGGACGCTAAAATTTGTTGAAGATCCAGTCTGTGGCGGAGCTGTCTACATCAAGTTCCGCAATAACAAAGGTCAAACCGCATACGGCTGGGTCTTTAGTGATGTATTGGTAGCATCGATCGAGGATTGATAAAGCTGCTCTAACTGTGAACTTGGCATATTCAGACATTTTCATCCCAATCGATATTCTTGAGGGGCGATCGAATTTCATCGATCGTCTTATTAATAATTCAGCCAATCCTAGCTTAGGATGGCGATCGCGTGGTATCACATTACCAATTTGGGAATGAATTGACAATGAAAATCAAGATGTCTGCTGTCATTGGGGTGCTGCTTTGCTTTATTTTAACACTTTTACTAATTCTAGGACAGGCAGAATTAGGCGTAGCAAAACCCGATCCGGCAATTTACGATCGGGCACAGCGATCGCAGAGTGGCTTCTTGACAAGATTAGCAAAACTCGTCAATATCGACTCAGGAACGGGCGATCTTCAGGGCTTAACTAAAGTTGAAAATCTAGTCATCGAGCAACTTAGATCGGTAACTACAGATATCAAAACCGTCACCGCCAAGCCTAGTGCGGGTAGAAATATTATTGCCACCATTAAAGGTACTGGTAAAGGTAAAATCCTGTTACTCGCCCATACCGATACTGTTTTCAAGCAAGGTACCGCCGCCAAAAATCCTTTCAAAATTGCTAACGGTAAAGCCATCGGGCCGGGAGTGATGGATGATAAAGGGAGTATTTTATTAGGTGTCGAAGCACTGAAAATTTTGAAAGAGACAAATTTCAAGAACTTCGATACGATTACTTTTTTGATTAATCCCGATGAAGAAAAAGGCTCTCTAGGTTCGCGGGAATTAATCAAAGCAACCGCCAAAAAACATGATGTGGCACTCGTCTTAGAATTTGGTTCGCCCCAAGATAAAGTCACCTCTTGGCGCAAGGGCATCGGCTATTACGGACTACAAGTAACCGGGCGCAAAGCTCACGCTGGAGCCGAGCCAGAAAAAGGCTGCAATGCTCTCCTTGAAGCCGCTCACCAAACATTACAACTAAGCAAACTCGACAATCCTCAGAAAAAAACGACAGTTAATTTTACAGTGCTGCATACGGGTGACAATGCGCGGAATACGATTCCCGATGCCGCCAAAGTTGAGGCAGATGTGAGGGTATTGGAAGCTCCAGAGTACGATCGCCTGACCAGAGAATTTACCCGCTCATCTCAAAATAAACTGTTGCCCTGTGCCCAAATTAAAGTCATCGCCGAACGCGGACGCCCCCCATTTCCCGCCAATCCCCGCACCGACGCCCTCGTCAAAAAAGCTCAAGCCATCTATCAAACCATCGGTCTCCAATTGGGCGTAGAAGGTAGCGGCGGCGGCACGGATGGCAACTATGCCGCTGTTGTCGGTACCACCACCCTCGACGCCCTCGGACTCGTCGGCGGTGGGGCACATACCGAAGCCGAATATATCGATATCGATCGCATTGCCCCGAGAGTATACTTATTGACCAAGCTCATCATGGATCTGGGAGCTTCAGCCCGATCTTAAACTCCCGCTTTAAGTAAAAAAGTAGCGAAGCCCGGTAAATATACCCGCACTGAGGAGCGTCGCGATCGGAATTGTGACAATCCACGCGAGCGCGATCGATTTGAGCGTATCGAGGCTGAGCGATCGCCAATTTTTGACGGCACCTACGCCCACCACAGCACCCACTAGAGCGTGGGAAGTCGAGACGGGTAGCCCTTGACTCGAAGCAATCAAAATCGTGGCGGCGGTGGCGAGTTCGGCGGCAAATCCGCTACTCGGTTCGAGCTTGATAATTCCTTCGCCGATGGTGGCGATGACTTGTTTGCCCCAAATAGCCAAACCCGTGACAATTCCCACGCCACCGAGTACCAGCACCCACAAGGGGATTTCCAAACTCGATTGGGGGACGGTACCAGTATTTTGAATATATAAGATGGTTGCTAACGGTGCGATCGCATTACCGACATCATTGGAGCCGTGGGCGAATGCCACACAGCAAGCACTTAATAATTGAAATCTCGCTAGTTGTCGCTCGATAACGGCGGGGATTTCGGATGAGGCGGCAATCTGCTCCGCTCTGAGTCGCCGCCAACCTACTAGCGTAATCGCCAGCGCCGCCATTCCCCCCAAACCCAGTGAAAAATCGTGGCGGGGGACAGCGGGTAAAAAGTCTGAGGGTAAAGTTTCCACAACAGTCGGTAAGACGATTACGCCAAATACCGCCACCAAAATCAGCGATAACCAGGGAATCCAAGTATCGAGTTGAATCAGTGGTTGCTCTTGCTCCAGAATCGATCGTTTAATCAGTAAATAAAAGCCCGCAGCCACCGTCCCGCTAACTAGTGGCGTAACTACCCATGCTAGTGAAATCGTCCCCAGCGACGACCATTCTACCGCGCTCGTGCCAGCAGCAACCCAACTAAATCCGGCGATCGCGCCGACTACGGCATGAGAAGAAGCAACTGGCAAATTTTTGGCAGTTGCAATTTGCAGCCACAATCCACAACTAATTAACACAGCCACCATGCCTAGTAGTAATGTTTGCGGTTGACTGACAAATAAATCGGGATTGGCGATACTAATTGCCAAAGTTGACGATACCTGTCGCCCAAATAAGACCGCACCTGTAAATTCTAAGATGCCAGCAATGACGATCGCTTGTTTGAGCGTAATCGCTTTCGAGCCGACTGAAGTACCCATCGAGTTGGCAACATCATTCGCGCCTAAATTACAAGCAACATAGAGAGCCAAACAGCATACAAATCCAATAAATATCATCGATCGGTGTGAGAATGGGTAGAATTAGTATAGGGAATATAGTTCGATTTTAGTAGCGAGCTAACACGATCCCCCGCGATCTGAGTCACCAGTCTTGACGCGATATTTCGTCCGATATGACTACTTTGTTTAGCTAGGTAAAAGCTCTCCTCATTCACCAAATGACAGCCATAATCGCAACGGTTCGATCGAGGGAGGAGAGCCGATGTAGCGATCCAATCTCCTGGGTGCGCCCTAAATCGATCGCTTCAGATGTAAGCTATCCCTAATATCTCAACTCTAAAAAAACTTCACCCCCACTTAAATGGCACAACACAATCCTCACAGCATCCAACTCCAAATTACTCGCATGTTTGAGAGCGGTCAATCGTTATTTGCGAAAACTAAAGTAGAGGATTGGCTCAAGCAGCGCAACGAACCACCATCAGACTATGATATTATCTTTGCCAAAAAGCCTGCTCCAGTAGGTTCTAGAGATGTCGTCGCGATCGAGATTCAGCTCCAGCGCAAAGACGGACAACCAGTAGACGAATGGTTGCTCTCGCAATTAAATGACACTTGATAGCGCGGGTTTTTTAGCGATTTTCTGGCGATCGATCTTGCTTTGCTTACTAGCAAATCCGATTGTCCCGACTCCCAGCAGCGATTTCTCTTCATTGACGATGAACATATTACCCCAGCACTCTACCAAATCTATGTCCGATCGCCTATCTACCCCTCTGCCACAATTCAAAATTCTCGGGCAACCCGTACACTTATCCCCCGATTATGTGCCGTGGCTGCTCGACAGATTGGAACAAGGCATCGGTACCCATGTCGTGACGATGAATGCCGAAATTGTGATCCAGGCAAGTCACGATCGCGAACTAGCGAATATCATTGCTAATGCCGACTTAGTGACTCCAGATGGCTCGGGAATTATCATGGCGTTGCGATTGCATGATGTCGAGCAACCCCGCTATGCTGGCATCGATTTGGGTGAAGATTTACTGCGTTTAGCTGGCGCACCAGAGCGTAATTATCCGGTTTTTTTCTATGGGGGTAAGCCTCAGATCGTCAAGCAAGCAGCTCAAAAGTGGCAAACTGACTTTCCAGATCTAAATATCGTGGGCATCGAGCATGGTTATCTGGATGCTGAAGCACAATCTAAATTATTGCACCAGATCCACACTACTCAGCCGAAAATCATCCTGGTGGCATTGGGAATGCCGCGTCAAGAGATTTGGATTCGAGATAACTTTCATCTGTGTCCACAGGCGATCTGGATTGGCGTCGGCGGTAGTTTTGATGTATGGTCTGGCGTCAAAAATCGAGCGCCACAATACATCCGCAATCTCGATCTAGAATGGATGTATCGCATCGCCCAAGAACCCAGTCGCTGGCGGAGAGCCTTGGCTCTACCCAGATTTGCCATCCTGGCGATCGCCGAACGAATTTTCGGCAAGGATAAACTCACAGCTAACTAGAGATCGACCCGAAACAAGTACACTAGAAGACAGTATTTCAGACATCCTTCATTCTTGGTTTCATGTCCCTAACTGCGGAATTATTGCTGGTTTTCGTGCTGATTTTGTTCAATGCCCTATTCGTGATGTCTGAGATGGCGATCGTCTCCGCACGAAAAGTGAGATTGCAAGCAGCGGCAGATCGCGGCGACAGACGTGCTGGAATTGCATTGGGCTTGGCAATGACACCCGATCGCTTTTTGCCCACAGTTCAAGTTGGGATTACCTTGATGGCGATTTTATCTGGTGCGCGAGGTGAGAGTGCGATTTCAAGATTGCTAGCACCACCACTAGCACAACTGTTACCACGTGAGTATAGCGAATCGATTGCTTCGGTACTAGCAATTGTGTTCCTGACTTATCTGACTCTGATCGTCGGCGAATTGGTACCCAAACAGATCGCTCTCAACAGTCCAGAAACAATCGCCAGTTTTTTCGCCATCCCCATCGACTTTCTGGCGCGGGTATCGACACCATTAATTTTAGTGCTGAGCTATTCTACCAACTTTGTTGTCAAGCTATTTGGCATCAAGCGTACTACTCAACCAGAAGTCACCGAAGAAGAAATCAAGGTGATGATCGAGCAAGGTACCGAAACCGGGATGTTTGAAGAGTCCGAGCAAGATATGGTTCAAGGTGTACTGAGTTTAGGCGATCTCAAAATCGGTGCGCTGATGACTCCTCGTCCAGACATTACTTGGATTGATATCAACGATCGGATTGCGATTACCCGTGACAAGATTATTGATAGCGACTATTCAAGATTACCTGTGTGTGAAGGCGAACTCGATCGCGTTTTAGGTGTCGTACATGTTGCCGACTTACTATCGCAAACCCTCAAAGGCGAAGAAATCAATCTCACCGCCTCCCTCAGTCAACCACTCTTTATCCCTGAAAGTACGCGCGGACTCAAAGTACTCGAACAATTTAAAAAATTCGGTACCCATATCGCCATGGTAGTAGATGAGTATGGCGTGATTCAAGGCTTAGTTACCATGCACGATCTCTTTGAAGAGATTTTTGGCGATATTACCGACTTTAATGAAGAACCCGAAGAACCCCAAATTATTCAGCGCGATGATGGTTCCTGGCTCTTAGATGGGATGTTATCGATCGAGGAATTACTCGAACAATTTGATATCCCCGAAAGTGCGATCGATCGCGGCAACTATCATACCCTCGGCGGATTTGCGATCATGCAGTTGGGTAAAATCCCCGTTTCCGGAGAACATTTTGAATGGCGCAGCTTGCGATTTGAAATCATCGACATGGACGGTAAAAGAGTCGATAAAGTCCTCGTTGAATTGTCCGAAACTCCAGCCGAACAGCACGAACATCATAGTAACTAGAGCTGGCAATAACAAATAGTAAATCTATCGATTTGGCGATCGCATCTTCGTCAGCTAAAATTAGGATTACCACGTTTTATCAATTCCTTCATTCAGCCTCGATGAAATCTCTTGCCGCTCTTCTGCTCGTCGATCTTCAGAACGACTTCTTAACAGAGGGCGGTGCTTTTAGCAAACGGCATATCGAACCCCAACAACTCTGTGAGGCTGTCGGATGGTTGGTGCAAGCCGCTAGACAACAACAGCGAAATGTTGCTTGGATTACTTCAAATTATGGCGAATTAACTGGAACGCCCGACGAACTCCACGGCAAAAGTCACACAGGGAAACCTTGCTGCGTTAAAGGTACTTGGGGTAGCGAAATCGTCACTACGTCGCAAAGTGCCTTCGCCCAGCGAACGGAGGATGAGATTTCGATCGTTAAGCATTGGTATGATGCTTTCGAGCAAACACAACTTCATCAGTGGCTGCAAGCCAAACGAGTAAATAAACTGGCGATTTGTGGCGTCACGACTAATGTGTGCGTGTTTCACACCGCCCAGTCTGCGCTCCGCTTGGGCTATCAGGTCGAGATCTTAGCAGAAGCGACATCGGCTAGCACCCCAGGAAAACATCTGCTGGCAATTCGAGAACTAGAAAAATTGGGTGCGACAACTAGACATTGGGGCGAACTGCTGGGCGAAAGTAATCCCGTGCGACTGAGCGGTATTGCTGGCGATAGTAGCCTAGATTGTGCAGCCCTCTCAGCTTGCATCGACGATAGTACCTTCCAAACTTTGCATGACGAGGTTGTTTGGCACCAGATGATTCATCGGGGTAGCGCAGTACCGCGTTTAATTGCCCTCCAAGGCACCAAAAAGCCGGATGGCGTCGAACCCCTCTACCGTCACCCAGCGGACGCACAGCCGCCCTTAACCCACTGGACACCAACCATCGACACTATTCGCCAAGAAGTCGAACGCCGCATCGGTCATCCCCTCAATCATTGTTTGATTCAACTCTACCGCAACGGGCGCGATTTTATCGGCGAACATGCGGATAAAACCCTAGATGTGATGCGTCCTTCGTTTATCGTAAATGTCTCGCTAGGCACGACAAGATCGATGTTATTTCGATCGAAAACCGATAAAGGTACAGTACCTCAAAAACTACCATTACCGCACGGTTCGTTGTTTATGTTGAACTTAGAGAGCAATCAAAAGTTCTATCACGGCATCAAACAACTCGGCAGCGATGGCACCGACGTACCTCGGATCTCTCTGACGTTGCGGTATATCGGCACCTACTACGACCGCACGAATGGAGCCGTCTGGGGAATTGGTGCCCCCAGCAAAACCAGAGCGGAGGCAAACGCCAGAGTCGAATGGATAAATTCGCTCGCTCCTGAAGAAAGACTAGCCAAGGAAGCAGTAGAAGCAGAGCGGATGTTGAGGCTCTTTCGCGAGGAAAATATTAATCCCAATTTTGATGCCAATGCTTATCAGCCTGGATTTGATATTTTAGATTTTCAGGGATTTGTCAATTGTTAAATTAGTGGATAGTGAATAGTGATTTTTACTTCACATGGTTTAAGTTGAACTATAAAATTTAATTAAGTTAGAGCTAAAGATATGGATCGAGAAAGAACCATTTATATTGTCAACGGATCGATCGCTAGTTGGCGAGTATTAATTACCCTATGTGAAAAAGGTTTATCATTCGACACCAAAAGAGTACGAGTGATGAGAGCCGATCCCGAAACTAGAACGCCAGAATTTTTGGCATTAAATCCCAGAGGGCAAGTACCGTTGCTCGTCGAACCCGACGGTACCAAAATCAATGAATCTTTGGCGATCTTGCACTATCTCGAACTGCGCTATCCTACACCTTCATTACTACCAGCCCAGGGAAATTGGCAAGAATATG
>NZ_JANMZA010000023.1:0-9679 GCF_031382685.1 Chamaesiphon sp. OTE_8_metabat_110
GATCGATACCTCGATCTGTCGTGCTTTAGTTAGAGACTGGCATGAGAAATTGGAGCGATTTTTAGTCAGGATTGCTAATTAAGAGCTGACACAATTGCCGGAAATCATCGCCGCGATGCTCGAAGCTAGTATATTGGTCGAAACTCGCACAAGCAGGGGATAATAACACCACCTTGGCTTGATGCTGTGTGGCAAGTTGGCTCGATCGAGTCACGGCATTTTTCATCGTCTCGACGATTTCATAGTGAGGATACCCGATAGACTTTAATCGATCGGCAAATCGAGTGCCAGCGTTCCCAATTAATAATACTGCGGCGGCTTTCTGTTTAATTGTCTCCAACCATGCCAGATCGTCGCCTTCTTTAGCTTCGCCACCTGCAATCAAAATTACTGGTGCTTTGACTGCTGTCAATCCCACATCGGCGGCATCATAATTAGTCGCTTTACTATCATTAATATAGTCTACTCCTGCATAGGTGCAGATATATTCGAGGCGATGAGCAACCCCAGGGAAACTAGCGACAGCTTCGGCGATCGCCCTATTCTCGATTCCGGCTAATTTAGCTACACCCACAGCCATTAAGAGATTTTGCAAATTGTGATCTCCAGGCATTTTTAGTGATGCAACGGGTAATACTTTTTCACCTCGGAAATATACCCAACTATCGGCAATCCAGACCCCGCATTTGGGATTGCCCCGCAAATCTTGTTGTCCTTTTACGCTCGTCCAAGTTGCTTCATGCCAATCAGATGCGCCGAGATCGTGGAGATAGCGATCGTCACCATTGAAGATTTGATGCTGTGAATTGCGAAGTAATTTAGCTTTGATTTGGGCGTATTTATCAACAGTTTTATGACGAGCTAAATGATCGGGAGTGAGTGTCGTCCATACCCCGATTTGTGGTTTGAGCGTAAAAGTAGACTCGATTTGATAGCTACTGAGTTCGGCAATAATCCAAGCTGGCTTAGTTTCGAGCAATGCTAGTTCGCAAGCAGCAAACCCGATGTTACCACACCCGATCGTCTCCAATCCCGCCGCCTGAAAGATCGCATCAACTAGAGCTGTGGTAGTAGTTTTACCATTAGTTCCGGTAATCGCCACCCAGGGAATATCGCCCAGATATCGCCATGCTAATTCCATTTCGCCGATCGTGTCGATACCCATTGCTCTAGCCCGAACGAGGGGGGCAATATCCCAAGGTACACCGGGGCTGACGACGATAATATCTTCGGTAGTGGGGATAAATTTATCGCCGAGTTTGACGTTAATACCGAGCGGTGCTAGCTGTTGTTTTTGAGCTTCGAGGCTGGCATTCTGGCTGCTATCGCTCAGAGTAACCGCATAACCATGTTTAATCAAAAGTTTGGCAGCGGCGATACCCGATCGACCCAATCCAATTACAGTCGCTTGTTTCATGATTTTCATTCGCTAAGGGCTAGGCAGGTGCGGTAAAGATCGGCACTAAATGATATCCTGTCGGTGCCCATTGCCACAACTCCCGTAATTTTAATCCCTGGATTCGCCGCTGTGCGCGATCTGTTGTGGGGATGCTCAGTCCCAGCCGCTCTAAAATCAATTGGATCATTGCCGAGTTGAAATGTGGGGGGAATCGATACCGTTCCTGGGCATGATCTAAGAAAAAAGTTTGATGGTATTTTTGCAATTTCTGTTCTAAATTAGCAATTTGCTCCAGCAATTTCGGCACTTCGCCCAATCGCGGCTGATGGTTGGCGAGTAGCAACTCTGCCGCATTATTGAAGTGCATCCCCTCATCTTTGACTAAATGATGACCGATCTTGTGAATTGCCGTCCCAAAATGACGGTAGTACTCCCACAGATCGCGACGATAGGAGTAGACGGAGCCAATTTCGTCAAACATTAACGTTACCAAAAATGTAAACTCGTCGGTTAATACCATCGCGATCGGTTCGATTTCATGAACCCTCCGGGCAAATTGGCGATTCATCTCGGCAAATTGGACACCAGCAATGCAATGATACGTCCGCCGCAATGCTTCATAATGCTTGAGTTCGTCGGCTAGCCACAGATCTAGCATCGCCAAAAACTCGGGCGACATTTCCGCAGCACGGAGCGTCACGTAATCGTACAGTGATTGTGCGTCACCTTCGGAATAGACATCGCGATCGAGCAGATGGCAGAAGTTAGTGTAGACTGCTGGCGGTACCAGTGCGAGCTGCTGGGGCGTCAGGACATAATCGATCGGCAATACAGCATCGAGATCCCAACTATTTTGCTTGATGTTCGCTGTGCGGACACAGCCGCCTCGCGATTCTCCAGAGGAGAGGCTTCGGCAACGAGATTTGCGCCCAATTCCTGGCATAAGCTGTTAATTATCTAATTTACCAGTCTTCTCCCCGTCCCCCAGTCCTCAATCGGGCAGGTAGAGTCCATTATCAGAGACGATATGCGGAATAATCAGGCAGTGTCGCCCCGTAATTTTAGACGTGTCGCCCCGAATAATTATCCCCGCCGCTTCGCCATCGATCGCCCAACTCCCGATCGCGTAGTAGTAGCCAAAAGCTTCCGGTAATTCGATATACTCCTGGACGATAAAACCCTCCGCACCATAGCCAAATGACTCTTTTTGCTCTAATGCTCCAAATCCGGTTTCGATCGAGACAGCAACGCCTTCTAGTCCCAACAGCGGCTTTCTAACGTGCATTCCCAGCAGCAATTGAGTGGATTCATAGGAGTTGTCGGTATCTAGATAGGTGGCGAGTAGATATTGACGGTATTCGGAATCTTTGAACTGCTCCCACATCATGGCTAGTGCGCCTTTATTGGAAAGCACCTGCTTCCATAAAGGTTCGATAATTTTCATTTCTCCAGTTGCTAATCGTGCCGCCAATGCTGCGGTAGTCCCCGCATTTGCCATGTCATTTTGGAGATCCGACCAATCATACATCTTCCACAGCACGGGAATCCGATCGTTCACATGGTCTACAAAGTAGCCATCGTCATCTAAACCCAATCCCCGCTGAATCTCTTGCCCCCGCTCGTCCTTGAGTCCGCGCAGATAGACAATTTGGGTATAAATATCCGGATCGACTTCATCGGTGAGGATTTCAATCAACTGCATCGCCATCTCCAGATCTTCCTCTAGATTTTCATCCACCAGAAAGGAGATCCCATGTTGCTTGAGATCGTACCCAGCAGCAATCCGCCGCCATTGTCCCGCGATCGCATCCCAGAATTCATTGAACTGATTGGCATCACTCGGCAGCGGGTATTTGCTGTGCTGGTGGTTGTGCAGGTAGTCTACCAACCAATTCCATTGGTAAACCGTTTCCGCACCCAGCAGGGGGGTTTCACCATTGATTTCCATTAGTTTAATCTGTCCCTCGGCAGTCACAGCCAGATCGAAACGCGCACACAGCGACAAATCCTCGACTGGCTGAGTGCGATCCCAGCTCTGCGCGATCGCTTGCCAATATTCAGGACGGATCTGGAGAGCTGCCAACCGTTGCTGGACATCCCCCTCCTCGCGATCGATAAAAAACCAATCGAGAAACTTCACACACATCGCCCAAATTGCCTCTGTCGCAGTAGCGATCGCCGTTTCTTCAGATCGATCGAATTGAATGGCAAACGGCTGGGGCAGAGCCTCCACCCAGTATTTCTGCTTAGGATCGCTTAACACATCCGCTTGGTAGGAATTCTCCTGGATGTGTCGCTGCCACTGCGGACGACGAATAATTTTTATCGGTTTCATCTCGTGCTACTTACCTCCAAACCCACTACCCTTAAACGTCGAACCAAATCCCTGAGTACTGCGGCCTCTAATCGTACCGCTACCGGAGACACCAGCCGGACGCGCTGGCGGGGAAAAGCTAGTGTGTCGAGGCGCACTTACCCTACCCGTAGTAGTTTGGGAGATCTCCCGCCCGTAAGGGGTAATGATGCGACCAGGAGTACTGCTCAGATACACAGTGCGAGTTTCATAGACGCGATACGAACTGCCGCCAGAGTGGATGTAGACATGGCTGGAATTGTAGGGATCGAGATAGGTGCCGCCATACGCGGGACGATAGCCAGCCGTTAGCTCGCCAGCAGCAGTCGCTTCACATTGGACGCCTTCAGCTTGGCACTCGGCGATCGAGGCATAGACAGGGGCAGTTTTCAGGTGTTCTTGTTGCGCTGCCTGGATTTGGGCAGCACAGTCTTTAGCCTCCATTGGTGGTGGCGTCGGTGCCTCGTCTTCTTCACCCCGCTGGTATTTTTGTTGCAGTGCCAGATATTCGGCTTGCTGCAAATTGATATCCGCTTCGCACTGTGCGGCAGTTTGATAAAATACGACATCGATCGAGTCGTTCGATTCATCACGGTTGCACTGAGCCACAACGATCGCCAAGACGCCCGCCATCGCCAAACCTGCATAAATCTTGTTCCGATTCATCGGACGGAGTTGCAGGTTTTGGGGTTTAGTTTTTTTTCTTGTCATTACCAGCTCCTAACAGCCCGATCGCAATCTAAATTAGTCATAAATAAATAGAGATCGATCTCTCTATTTATGATGCCCTCACAGAGCAGCTAACTTGCATTTATTCTAATCTACTATCCACTATCCACTTTGTTTCGATCCAAGATGTGAGTGCATAGACTTAAGCTGCGTGCAGCACGATGACAGCTATTTCGGGGCGACAATTCAATCTGGCTTGAGGTAAACCCGTCGTGCCCACTCCAGCGCTCACATATAATTGCATTCGATCGACTCGATACAGTCCATTCGTATATTTTTTAGCCAATTCCGCTTTGACTCTGGGTAAAAAAGGAATCACAATTTGACCGCCGTGAGAATGCCCAGAAAGTTGCAATCCGAATCGATTGGTAATTGCCACAGTATCGACAAAATCTGGTTCGTGAGCCAGCAAAATATTTGTACCAGTCGTTGGTAATTGGGAAATTGTCAGGGGCAGATCTGCCCGCTGGAAATAGATATCATCAACTCCCGCAATATTTAATTTATGACCTTGCCTGTCGATCGAGTAAACACTATTATTTAAGAATTTTACTCTACTTTTGGCGAAAGCACGTTCGAGCGAGACATGATTATCTGCTTCTTCGCGATCGTGATTGCCCATAATTGCTACTACGCCATCAGTTGCTTTGAGTTGCCCAAAAGCATTTGCCAGCATCTCTTCCGCCAACTCGGGTCGCTCGGTAATATAATCCCCAGTCAACGCGATCGTATCTGGATGCTGGAGATTTGCCAGCTCGGCAACTCTTACTAATTGTTGTCGATCCATGATACCCGATCGAGCGTGCAGATCCGACAGTTGCACTATTTTATAACCTTCAAAAACTGGATTTAAACCAGCAATTGTGATGTCGATTGTTTTAATGTCAAACCAGCGAGGTTCTACCCCACGAGCATAAACACTAGTCGCAAATAAAATCGCGATCGCCACCAGTAAAAATCGATGGAATCTGTGCAGGATTGTACGCCAGGGCTTCATTATCATCCTCCTTCATGTGGATGTCTCCTAGTATGCCCAGCGACTCAATGTGAATTAACATTTTCTCAATCGATCGCGAGAATTTAGCTTAAAATAAAGGTATTCAATTGCTGTTGAATCTATGACTGCAACCCTACTCGCACCACCGGATGAAATTATTCGCCTATCGGGAATTAGCTGGAAAACCTACGAAACGCTGCTAGAGGAATTGAGCGAGCGTCGGCTCCGCCTTACTTACAATCGTGGTAATCTCGAAATTATGGCTCCTTCTCCAGAACATGAACTTAGCAAAGAAGTCTTAGGTCGTTTCATTGATACCATTGCTGAAGAGTTCGATGTAAATATTTATCCCCTTGGCTCGACTACTTTCAAGCAACCAGAACTGAGCGGGGCAGAACCCGATAAATGTTTTTACATCCAGAATATTGCTGCGGTGCAAGGCAAGAAAAGATTAGATATGGGAACCGATCCCGCGCCGGATCTCGTTGTTGAAATTGATATTACCAGCAGTTCTCAAAATCGGCTTCAGGTTTATGCAGATTTGGGAGTAGCAGAAGTCTGGATTTACAATGGTGAATCTCTAATCATTCAGCAATTGCAAAATGGCAATTATATTGTCTCTCAAACCAGTCAATTTTTTGCAAATTTATCGATTTCAGAGGTTTCTAAATGGTTACAGCGATCGACAACAATGGATTATCTCGCTTTAGTGAAAGCCTTCCGTGCTTGGGTGAGAAGTCAGATCGGGGAATAATATGGTTTCATCTCTCGATCGTTATGAATGTACATCAGAGAAGGATAAATAATGGAGCTAAATGAGTTGCCAGGATCTGAGTTAATATTACCTGGATTGGAAGACCTTCATCATGGCAGAAATAATACATCGGATCGCTATTAATTTCGTTGGCGAAGCCTCTCTGAAAGAGACTCGCCTCGATCCGCTTAACCGCAGCAGGCTTGGATATTCCCCCGGTGTCTCTAGTATCAGAGCCAGAACTAGCTTTGTATGAATATCTTCAGATCGATCGCGATGACGCTTATGCTTACTACAATGCTCTATTAAATAGCCTCAACAGTTTTTGTGCGGCACTCGAACTGAAATCTAAGCATCGCTCGATCGATCCCATAAATCTGTCTACCCATATTTAAGTTTAAACCGTAAAATTATTAAATTCAGTACCAATGTCACTGCATTTGCGATGATTATTGGTGTGCTTTTTACTAATAAGCCATAAACAAGCCACATTGAAACCCCCGCAATAAATGATAGTAGGGTTGGTAATGCTAGATCGCTAGTGGACTTCGATTGCCAAACTTTCAGAACTTGCGGCAAGAAAGCTGCTGTTGTCAACGTTGCCGCTATATATCCTACAAGATCGATTAGTTGCATTTTGAATTCTTAATTGTAAGCTAGGTTATTGTTAGATGGGTTAGGTCGAGCGATGGCAAAATCCAACCTGTAATAAATTGGCAATAAGGAGCAATGCTATGACGGAGATGACGGGGGTTGTGAACTTCTACAGCGTCAGTGACGAATTTGGGGAATTTTCAAATTTCGCACCTTACCCATTCACTCTCGACGGAGAGCGGTGGCCGACTTCCGAACACTACTTTCAAGCGCAAAAATTCGAGGACAAAACATACAAGACCAAGATTCGCAAATCCAACTCGCCGATGCTTGCCGCTCGGATGGGACGAGATCGTAAGCAGAAACTTCGACGGGATTGGGAGTCTGTCAAGGTCGGAGTCATGCGGGCGGCAGTATTGGCAAAGTTTACCCAGCACGAGGATCTGAGCGCATTACTGCTCTCTACTGGAGACTCCAAGTTAGTCGAGCATACCGACAACGATGATTACTGGGGTGATGGAGGTGACGGCAGTGGCAAGAATATGCTTGGACGCATCCTCATGGATGTGCGGGTGTTGCTGCGATTATCTCAAGATGCAGATTAGAAAGCGAGTAGGTTGGGTTGAAAAATGAAACCCAACATTTCTAGGATATTGGTGTGTTCGTTGGGTTTCGCTACGAGTTATCTGCTATTTGACGATCAAGCCAAAATCAGCCAACACCCGTGCATGATTGCGAACCAATCCTAATAGATTCAATCTGTTGGTTTTAATCGCTGGATTGGAGTCCATTACCAATACACTATCCTCGCCATCAAAAAAGCTGCTAATCGCGGGTGTAAGTTGCGCCAGAGCATCGATTAACTGTTGATAGTTACGGGAGACTTGAGCGGCTTTTGTCTGCGGTTCTAGGGCGATTAAACCATCATAGACGGCTTGCTCTGAGGACTTTTGGAAGAGGTTGATTTGGACTACTTGGGTGGGTGCTAATTGTTGGGTATCGAGATTGCCTTGGGCGGCTAATTTGCTCGATCGATTCACAGTAGGATAGATACTTTCTAAGGTACCGTTATCGCGAATCTGTTGGAGGAATAGGGCGCGTTCGCGCGTATCGAGTAAATCGGTGAGTGCGCGCTGGGTATATTCGCGATCGTTTTCACCCAATAGAGCATTGACGAGATCGTAATCGATATGACGATCTTCTTGGAGTAAGTTTCGCAGTCTTTGAATGAAGAAGTCTTGTAATTGTTGGGTGAGTTCGGCGGTATTTACTTGGGTTCTAATTTGACTGAATTCGGTGACGATGCGATCGATTAATCGTTCTAGATTGATGCCTAAGTTCGCATTCCAGACTACATTAATAATCGCATTTGCCGCTCGTCTGAGGGCGAAGGGATCGGATGAGCCTGTCGGTAACATGCCTAGTCCAAAGATACAGACTAATGTATCAAGCCTGTCAGCAATCCCGACGATTTGCCCGGTTAATGTTTGGGGTAAACTATCTTCGGCATTGCGGGGTAAATAATGCTCGACAATTGCGGTGGCGACTGCTGGTGTTTCACCATTTGCGATCGCGTATTTAGATCCCATGATGCCCTGCAATTCGGGGAATTCGCCGACCATTTGGGTGACGAGATCGGCTTTACATAGTAAGGCTGCGCGGGAGATATTTTGACAATCGGTAGAATTTAGGTTTAGTTGAGATGCGATCGAGTTAGCATTAGTAACAATTCGATCGACTTTCAATTTCACCGATCCTAAATCGGCTTGGAAGGTGACGGTTTCTAGTTTGGGGATATAGTCGGCTAAAGGTTGGGATAAGTCGGCATTATAAAAATACTGTCCGTCTGCTAATCTAGCTCGCACTACGCGTCCATTCCCGGCAGCAATGATATCAGATTTTGCCGGATCGCCATTGGAGATCGTGATGAAGTGGGGTAATAATTCCTGCTTGCTGGCATCGGTAAAGATTGGGAAATATCGCTGATGTGTCACCATGACGGTGGTAATTACTTCTGGGGGTAAGTCTAGAAATTCATCATCAAATTTACCAACTACTGCGGTGGGGTATTCGACTAGATTGACTACTTCGGCGAGTAAATCGGGATAAACTTCGGCAACTCCGCCCATTTTTGTCGCCGCTGCTTGGACCTGTTGCTGAATATCGGCTTGACGCTGATTTTGGTCTACATTTACATAGCCGTCTGCCAAGGTTTTTAAATACTGGGCGGCTGAAACGACGGAAACTGGTGCGGGATGGAGGACGCGATGCACCTGCGAAATGCGATCGCTCGTAACGACATCTTCACCATTGACGATCGAGATCGGTAAAATATCATTATTCCACAGCGCCACTAACCAGCGAATCGGGCGGGGAAATTTCAATTCTCCATTTGCCCACCGCATCAACCGTTTGCCTTCTAATTTGAAAATCCACTGCGGGATTAACTCAGTCAGAATGTCTCTAGTATCTCGCCCCGCGATCGTTTTGGTGATAAAAATAAACTCACCCTTATCTGTCGGACGCAATTCTAGACTGGCGACATCTACCCCTTGCTTCTTGGCAAAACCTACCGCTGCTGGCGTCGGTACGCCGTCTTTATAAGCGGCTGCGGCTGGAGGGCCTTTAATTTCCTCTACCCGATCGAGTTGTCGATCGGGTAAATTGGTAACAATAATCGACAGACGACGTGGTGTACCATAGATCTGTACGCGGTCGTTAGTTAGAACCTCAGCCACTAAACTCGCCGGAATCATCTTTTCCCACTGCCGAATCGCGTCGCTGACAAACCCTGCGGGCAGATCTTCAGTACCGACTTCTAACAAAAAATCAGACATATCGAAAAATTAATAA
>NZ_JANMZA010000069.1:0-2298 GCF_031382685.1 Chamaesiphon sp. OTE_8_metabat_110
ATTCACCGTCCGCACGTCGCCCAAGCGACTGATGACTTCACCACTGCGATGCGCGTCGAAATATGTCAGCGGTAGCCGCAACAGATTGAAGCCATAATCAAGCGTCAAGCCCAGTTGCAATCGCTGTCCGAAATGTCCGACTAAATGCGACTGAATCAAACCGATCGCACTCCGGAAGACATTCATGGCAATTACCGCGATCGATACTGTCGTCAGCAATTGCACGTCGCCCCGCACCAAGACATCATCGGTGAGTACCTGCATCAAGATCGGCATTGCCAGCGCCAAGATCCCGATCGTGATATTGATTGCCGTTGCTTGGATCAATAACCAGCGATAGGGAAATACCCGCCGCAAAAAGCGCCCAAAGCCGCCGACGCGATCGTTGGGCTGCTCGTAAAATCGCACCTCATCCGGCTGGAGGATCAGCATAATCCCATTCGACCAGCTCTCCAGCAATTCTTGCTTCGTGATATGACGAATCCCAACAGCCGGATCGGCGATCGTGTATTTCTTCCCGCGCTGGTGATAGAGGACGACCCAGTGATTGCCCTTCCAGTGAATTACAAATGGCAGTGGTGCTTCATTGAGATGCTCGATCGCTTGCTCTGTCGCCTTTGCTTGCCGCGCGTGAAAGCCCAACGCCTCCGAGCCGCGCCGCAAACCCAATAAAGAGGTACCTAAAGCTCCCGTCCCCACTGCTTCGCGAATCCTCGACATGGCAAAGTTCCGCCCGTAGTGTTTGGCAACGGTGGCTAGACAGGCGGCTCCGCAGTCTTCTTCGCTATGTTGGAGGATGCAGGCGTAGCGCATGGAGTTGGTACGATTGAGAAGATTAAAAACTGCGATCCGATCGGGGCGTGATGCTTCAGATCGGTAGAAACTTTTATGGCGATCGAAATCCCGTGTTACCCCCCCAACCCCCCCGAATATGCGCGGATGCGCGCACTGTTCGGGTTCCCCGACAGTGTAAGCGCACCAAGCAGGGGGGGCTTTGTCTTACTCCCTCCCCTTTATAAGGGGAGGGCTGGGGTGGGGTAACACAGACTACGCAGTAACTCCAAACCCCAAATCACCTAATGGACGAGAAATTTTGCAAAGGCAAATTTTAATTTAGGATTTTTAAAGTCAAATCTGCCGATCGCAAGATCTTGCACCAGCACATCTGCGGTAATCGTCGGCTCGTTTGGCAACGATAATGTAAACGATTTGCCTTGACCGATCGAGTCATTTGCCAATACATTCAATCCCGATCCGGCGATCGCACTTGTCATCTCCGAACTAGTTGCTTCGCTACTATCAGAAGAGGCACTGGCAACAACACTCATCCCGCCACTGATACTGGCGGCGAGGGTATCGGACAACTCGATCGAGTGGAAATTTTGAGCAGTTGTGGCGGCATCAGCACGAGAATTTTTCATAGTAACTCCAGAGATTGTTAGTTGTTTGATTATTTCCAATCGATCGCCAAAACTAGTCCTTGCGATAAGGATATTTGCGAGCCAGTTTCACTAGCCGTATACCCGAAGACTCGATCGCCAGTACCAGTAACTTTTACGCTCGAAGTCGGATTATCGCCGAATGCGATACTCGCCCCATAACCAAAGGCGATCGATCCCACATCAGCAATCTGTTCGGCGTATGTTTTTGCGTATGCTCCAGCAAAGGTTAAGTCCCCAGAGGCAGCAGCATTAGCATTGACTTTTGCTCCCGCGCCACCAGAGATACTAGCAGCTAAAACGTCGGCAATTTCTTCAATATAAAAGTCCTTCAAAGACTGTTTATACAAGCTTTTGGTAGTTGTTTCGGTCATAAAATAATAATCTATGGGCGATTCGGACGCGCGATGGTACGCCACTACTTACTTATTTAAGAAAAGATTAATTTTCTCAGCAGTTGCTATTTTTGGCTACTAAGATCGTTTAAATTCATTGGTGAAGAACTAGAGAACAAAGGCGATCTAAATCGGTTCTCTAGTTCGATCGACTGGCGATAATTTAAGCTATTAGATCTGAGCTAAAATCATCGAGCGATTAGTTTACTGCTGCTACGCCAGTAACTTTTGTCGAAGAACCCATACCTTGAACCGCAGTGTTAATTACAACGCCGTTGGTAAACGTGCTGGAACCTAGTGCTTTGTTATCAGATTCACCGATTGCGGTGTTGCCTTTAATCACAGTTCCAGCAGCAATCAAACTACCAGACAGAAAACCAAATTTCACTGTTGTCAACGAGCTAGGCCCAAAATCAAAACCACCACTGATATTTTGAGCGGAATCATCAGACAGTTCGATCCAC
>NZ_JANMZA010000105.1:0-8287 GCF_031382685.1 Chamaesiphon sp. OTE_8_metabat_110
ACTTATTTTAATGGCAAAGTATTAATGGGCACACCGACGCAGTGCCGGACGATTATTGACAGTTTACAACAAGCCGGAGTCGATGAAGTTGCCGCCTTAATTGATTTTGGCGTTGAATTTGACTGGGTAATGGAAAGCTTAGATTTTCTCAAAGATCTCAAACGCAGTTATACATCAATCGATCGAGTCAAAACCTTAGTAAGTTAAACAAACTAGATGACGAACATCAATTGGAACATTCTTATCGCTGCCATCGGTGGTGCTGCGATCGACTTTTTAGAGATTGCCGTAATTGCCTATGCGATCGCGCGATCGGGCTATCGACGCGAAGCTATTACGGGTAGCATTTTTGGCGTATTACTAGTTGGAATAATTGCCATTCCTTTTGGCGGCATCTTGCGATCGATTCCCCTCAATTGGCTAGAAATTTTAGTCGGATTAACATTACTCTGGTTTGGCTGGCGATGGGTGAATAAATCCATCAAACGGTTAGCAAAAGGCAAACGAGCGGGTTGGATGTCAGACGATCCACTTGCTGCCGAAGAGATTGTATTGGATGGGCAAAATTTGGGATTCAATCAATTGAATTTCTGGGTGATGGCAAAAAGTGCGATCCTCGAAACTTTTGAAGTTGCTATCTTAGTTGTCACGTTAGGATTAGCTTCGGGTGCGTGGTATGAGTCGCTAGCTGGTACGGCGATCGCGCTGGTATTTTCAGTACTCGTTGTCACGGTTTTACACAAGTATTTATTAAATGTGCCGGAGGTGTTAATTAAGTTAGGATCTGGAATTTTATTAGGTAGTTTGGGGACGTTTTGGTTAGGTGAGGGATTGGGTTCTGATTGGTTATTTGGGGATTTAGCGATCGCCGCGATCGTTGCTGTTTATAGTGGGATTGCGGCGGTTGTTTTATGGTGGCTGAAGCGCGTCTTAACAGCAGATTTGCAATAATTGATGCCACCAGATCCTCAACTTCTTCAAGAAGTTGAGGATCTCTCCTCGCTATTTATTTAAAAACTATTATTCAACAATGAACGATTTATCAAAAAGAATTGCCGCATTGTCACCAGAACAACAGGCATTATTAAAACAGCGACTAAACCAACAAAAGACGATTCAACCGCTTCAATCTTGGGCAATACCCAAGCGCGATGAGACAACGGGGCAAGATCGGTTTGCGGTTTCCTTTGGACAACAACGGATGTGGTTTCAAGACCAATTGGGAACTCAAAGTGCAGTTTCTAATAATGTTTCAATTTTGCTCAAAATCTCTGGCAATCTTGATGTCAATGCCCTCGAACGTAGCTTGATAGAAATTCTCCGCCGTCATGAAGTTTTACGGACAACTTTCCAAACTGTTGCAGGCGAACTGATTCAAATTATTAATCCCGTCGGTAATTGGTACGTTCCTTTTATCGATTTACGATCGATCGATCCCTTAGATCGAGAACTAGAAATAGAGCGCATCGCTCAAGCTCAAGCTTGTCAACCATTTAACTTAGCAACCGATATATTATTACGATCGAGTCTGTTAATTTGCGCCCCCACCGAACATATTTTGCTGCTTACCTTGCATCATATTAGCGTCGATGCGTGGTCGATCGGGGTCTTTTTTCGCGAACTGAGTGCGATTTATGCCGCTTTTGCTAGTGGTAAACCTTCACCTTTGGCGGCATTACCGATTCAATATGCCGACTTTGCCATCTGGCAAAAGCAACATTTACACGGGCAAATGTTAGCGGCGGATCTGGCTTATTGGCAACAGAAATTGCACCAAGCTCCCGATTTATTGCCATTACCGAGCGATCGATCTCGTCCTCCGGTACAATCTTTTACAGGTAAAACATTATCTTTTACGATTCCCCAGCCGCTGACTGACTCGATTGCAGCACTATCCCAACAAGCTGGCTGTACGACTTTCGTTACCCTTTTAGCTGCCCTCCAAACTTTGCTATTTCGGTATAGCGGGCAAGAAGATATCCTTGTTGGTGCGCCGATTGCCAATCGTCAGCAACCGGAACTAGAAAATTTAATCGGCTGTTTTATCAATACCTTGGTATTCCGTAGTGACTTGTCGGGTAATCCCAGTTTCCGTACTTTACTCGATCGCGTGCGCGAAACTGTATTAGGCGCATTGGCTCATCAAACTTTGCCGTTTGAAAAACTGGTAGAGGAACTACAACTAGCGCGAAACTTAACCTATGCACCATTATTTCAGGTAATGTTGGTGTTTCAAAATGCTTTTTCGATCGAGAATATCGAGCTACCAAATCTAGATGTCGAACACGATCGGATCGACAATCATACATCTCAATTCGACTTTACCATCCACCTGGTAGAATCCGAAAGCGGGCTGATTGGCAAGCTAGAATATAACACCGATCTATTCGATGAATCCACGATCGAGCGGCTATTAGCACATTTCCACACCTTACTCGCGGCGATTGTCGCCAATCCCAACTGCTGTTTGACGGATTTACCTCTGCTCCCACCGAGCGAAATACAACAGTTACAAGCATGGCAGCAGATCGCCGTTAACGATCTCCCCATCGTTGTGATCGATCGAGCTTTTGCAGCACAGGTACAGCAGCATCCCGATACAATAGCGGTAATCTGTGGTGACGAACGACTTACCTATAGCGAACTCGATCGACGTAGTAACCAACTCGCCCATTATCTCCAAAATTTGGGCGTTAAACCAGAAAGCCTCGTGGGTATCTGTGTGGATCGATCGATCGAGACGATCGTCGGTTTATGGGGGATTATCAAAGCTGGCGGCGCATATGTACCAATCGATCCATACTATCCCGCCGAGCGGTTGGAGTTTATCCTCGCCGATGCTCAGGTATCGGTACTTTTAACTAAAAAGTCGCTCGTTGCCAAACTACCCACATTCGATGCCCCTGTGGTATTAATCGATGCGGATTGGGAAAAGATCGCCCTAGAAAGTGATGCAGATTTAGCCCTTTCCCTGTCGCTCGCTCGCCTTGCCTATATTATCTACACATCCGGTTCCACCGGACAACCCAAAGGTGTCATGGTGCAACATGATTCCTTGGCGAATTATACCGCCGCCGCCACTGGTGAATATGCGATTGACGATCGAGATCGCGTACTCCAATTTGCCTCACTGAGTTTTGATGCGGCGGCGGAAGAAATCTTCCCCTGTTTGACGTGCGGGGCGACACTGGTATTGCGAACCGAAGCCATGCTCAGTTCGATCGAGATCTTTCTCCACACCTGCGCGGAGTGGCAAATTACCGTACTGGATTTGCCCACAGCCTTCTGGCATCAGATGGTAACGGAAATGGAAACCCAGAAATTAACCCTGCCCGATTCGGTACGATTGGTGATTTTGGGAGGTGAAAAAGCCGCACGAGATCGCTTTAGAACCTGGCAAAAACTGGTTAAACCTCACGTCCGCCTCGTTAATAGTTACGGGCCGACTGAAGCCACAATTGTGACCACTACGATCGATTTATCCACACTCACAGCCGCAGAATTAACCGGACGCGAACTACCGATTGGTACACCAGTTACCAATGCTCGCACCTACATCCTCGACTCATCCCGCCAACTGTCTCCCATCGGCATCCCTGGCGAATTGTATATCGGTGGGGCAGGTGTGGCACGAGGCTATCTCAATCGTCCCGATCTCACCGCACTAGCGTTTATCCCCGATCCCTTCAACCCTAATGCCCGTCTGTATAAAACAGGCGATCGCGTGCGCTATTGGGCGGATGGGACGATCGAATTTCTGGGGCGGATCGATCGACAGGTGAAAATACGCGGATTTCGGATCGAATTGGGCGAGATTGAAGCCTTGTTGACTCAACATCCCCAAGTGCGCGAAAGTCTGGCGATCGATCTCGCAGATGCCAACGGGGACAAGCAGATCGTCGCCTACATCGTGCCGGAATCTGGCTCTGAACCAACCATTCGCAGCCTCCGCCGTCTGCTCGAAACGAGATTGCCTAAGTATATGATGCCAGCCGGATTCATGCTGCTAGCAGCCTTACCGCTGAATAGTAATGGCAAAATCGATCGTCAAATGTTACCCGCGCCAGAGCTAGATCGATCGGATTTAGGTAACGTATTTATCGCTCCTCGAAATGCGATCGAGACGGAAATCGCCCGCATTTTTGGTGAGGTATTAAATCTCGTTGGCGTAGCCTCTCTGCAAGAGAATCGCGTCGGTGTCGATGATGACTTTTTTGAATTGGGCGGACATTCTTTACTCGCTACCAAATTAATCGCTCGATTGCTATCGAGTTTTGAAGTACCACTATCGATCGTCGATCTGTTTCAGTCGCCGACGGTTGCTGGTTTGGCAGAAAGGATCGAGCGACTCTCCCTCGATAATAAATCATCCCTGCGCCCAATCGATCGCACCTTCGCCACCTCTGTACCGCTCTCCTTCTCCCAAGAGTCAATCTGGGCGTGGCATCATGCAGGGAGTAGTAGTTCCGCCCTCAATAGCTCGATCGTGTTGCGGATTAAAGGCGATCTCCACCCCGCTGTCGTCGAACGCAGCTTTAATGAGATTATCCGCCGCCATGAAATCCTGCGGACGGTATTTCGCGAAGTTGACGAACGACCGATTCAGTATATCTTACCCACACTACATCTCCCCTTGGGTTATCGGGATTTACAACCCTTACCCCCAGCCGATCGAGAATTAGCCGCCTTTAACCTCGCGATCGATCTCGCTACTCCTGAATTCGATCTCGCCATCGCCCCCCTACTCCGAACTAACCTACTCCAACTCGCACCCCAAGAACATTGGTTATTAATAACGATCCACCATATCATTACCGATGGCTCTTCCTTTAGCTTGCTAATTGATGAATTGCACCAACTGATTCAAGCCTTCGATCGCGGCTTACCATCCCCGCTCCCCGCCGTACCCCTACAATACGCCGATCTTGTCGCTTGGCAACAACAGCCCGAACATGCAGATGCGATCGCCACCCAACTAGCCTACTGGCAACAGAAATTATCAAGCGTTAGTGATGGGTATGAAAGAGGGGGAGACGAGGAGATCGGGGGACGGGGTGATGGGGAGATATCGACACCCAAATCATTAAGTCCGAAATCCAAGTATCATTTCAGCCAATTTCCTACATCCCTAGTTGAGGCGATCGAATCCCTGAGTCGTGCCCTAAACGTTACGACATTCACCGTCCTCGCCACTGGATTGCAAATCGCTCTAGCCGCCGAGAGGGATCTATCGGACATCGCGATCGTCACCACCGTGGGCAATCGCACGATCCCCCGAACCCAGCAAATGCTGGGTTGCTTTATCAACGAAGTGATTTTGACATCTAAATTCACCCCCGATCTGACTGGTAAAATGTCTCTCCAACAACTTCAACTCGACATCCAACAAGCGATCGCCCATAAAGATGTCCCCTTCGAGTCGGTACTCGATGCCATCGAACTGCACGGAAAAATCGACATCGCCGCCAGTCTCACCGTGACGAATTCAACTCAAGGGATCGAGCCAATTCCTGGCTGGGAACTGGTAGAAATGCAAACCAAACAGCAACATTGGGACGAGATTTCCGCCGAACTATACGCCCCAGAAACGCCCCTAGAATTTTATATAGAAATGTCCACACCTATGCGGGTAATGGTCAATTATGGGATCGATCGGTACACGGATACGACGATCGCCCAACTACTTGCCAGCTATGAATCGATCCTGACACTACTATCGATCGATCCCGAAATCTCGATCTCCGAGTTGCGATCGCTCTATTCTAACCACCCTACCCCAAATTCCGATGCCATAATCTTCAAAATTTAGTTGCAAGTAAATCTCAATAAGTGTAAGATTTTACTTAGTCTTTTAAAAATAATAATTACTGTATTTCTCAATCGATACACATCGGTTTCGGGGTCAGTTTTGCGCGCTTATGTACCATAAAGGCTTGCCCTCGAAGGGTTTGCGCGTTGGCATAGCCTCTCGCCAGAGAATCGCTCGCAGAGATGGGTAAATCCCAATCATTGAAGTATCTAGAAAAATATTACATCCGATGTTTAAGAAAAAAACCATGAATCTCGTTCCGTCGCGCCAAAAAAGCTTCGCTCCTAGCGCATTTTTGCCGCTATGCTTTCTGATTAACATTTTGGCGATCGCTGTATCCATTCCTGCTAATGCGCGAGCTTCAATTGCTAATAATTCTTATCAAAGTGAGTCCTCAGTACCAGCAGCAAATCGCTTACCGCGCAAGTTATTAGCACAAGCTGCCGCAGTCAAAGTAACGGGTGTAAAAGTCAGTACCACCGAAAAAGGGATCGAAATTCGCCTCGAATCCCCCACTGCAAATATCCCCCAGCCAGTTAGCCAAAACTCGAATGTCACAGTTACCTACGACATTCCCAACGCCACCCTAGCTTTACCCAATGCTGCCGAGTATCGGGCGGTTAATCCCGATCCGGGCATCGCTGAAATATCCGTCGTCCAAGTCACCCCCACCTTGGTGCGGGTCAGTGTGACCGGAAAGGAAGCATTACCAACAATTCAAGTAGCCACAGGTACCGATGGCTTAGTTTTTAGTGCGGTTCCCGTTACACTCTCGACGGCTGGTGATGAAATCGAAATCATCGTCAAAGGTAAACGCAAGGCTGGGTATTTTATTCCCAATGCTTCCAGTGCTACGGGAACGAATACACCGATCTTGGAAACACCATTTTCAGTACAGATTATCCCGCCCGAATTAATTCGCGACAGGCAAGCAACCCAAGTTAAAGAAACACTAGCCAATGTCAGCGGTGTCATCTTCAATGGTGACGGTCAATCGCGCGGTGGCGAACAGTTAATTATCCGAGGCTTTTCAGGTGGTGCCGTCGTTCGGGATGGCTTCAGACGGGGGGATATTGGCGGTGTCACGCCCCCGACGACCGATATTGCTACGGCAGAGCGGATCGAAGTCCTCAAAGGCCCCTCTTCCATTCTATCAGGGGCGATCGAGCCTGGGGGGTTGGTTAACTTAGTCACGAAAAAGCCGTTAAGAGATCCTTTTAATGAAATCGAGGTTCAGATCGGTAGTCGCAATCAAATACGTCCGCGATTTGACTTTTCAGGCCCGCTCACGCCCGATGGTAGTATCCTCGGTCGGATCAATGGAGTATACGAGACTTCGACTAGCGTGCGAAATCTCAACCAGAGCAACCAGAAGTTTGTGTTTGCCCCGACAGTCACCGGAAAAATTGGCGAGAATACCGACCTTACCGTGTCGGTAGAATATATCAACGGTAAGCGTGGAGCTGATTTTGGGATTCCGGCTGTCGGCAATAAGGTCGCCGATGTCCCGATCGATCGCATCATAAACGAACCGACGGATACTGTCACCAACACCGCTTTGCAAATCGGCTACAATCTCGAACATCGCTTCAGCCCTCAATTGAGGCTTAAAAACACTTTTCAGTATTCATCCTATCAATTTGATTTTAATGTAGTTGCCTTACCGACCTTTAACGATACCACTAACCTGGTCACGCGCTTTCCCGCCCAGCAAGAAGCTCAACTCAAAGACTATACTTTCCAAACTAACTTAATTGGTGAATTCAATACCGGATCGGTCAGCCATACCCTATTAGCTGGCGTAGATTACATTCGTCGCGACAGTCGCACTGCCAACCGCATCAATCGCACCCCCAACTCCTTAGATTTATTCAATCCCGTTTATGGTGTGCTAGTCAAACCCAGTCGAGACGCTTTAGCCCCCTTTACAGACAATCTCGTTACTTCCGATAGTTATGGGGTGTATCTCCAAGACCAAATTGGCATTACCGATCGATTCAAACTCCTAGCGAGTGTCCGCTACGATGCGATCGACCAAAAAAATACCGATTTCCTCGCTGCGGTTGACGATCCCGCCCGAAATGATAACAGTACTGCTAATGCCCTGAGTCCGCGCGTGGGGTTAGTCTATCAACTCACCCCCGCCTTATCCCTCTATGGTAGCTACTCCCAATCTTTCAAACCCAATACCGACAGAACCACAACCGGACAAGTCTTAGATCCGCAACGTGGGAAAGGATACGAATTTGGGGTGAAATCAGAATTATTCGATGGTAAATTATTGGCAACCTTGGCATACTTTGATATTACCAAGCAAAACGTCCCCGTTGGCGATCCTAACGATCCCTTTGCTTCGATCGCTTCTGGAGAGCAGCGCAGCCAGGGAATCGAGGTTGATGTGGCGGGCGAATTAGCCCCTGGCTGGAAAGTGATTGCTGCCTATGCTAACACTAACGGTCGAGTTACCGCCGATACCGA
>NZ_JANMZA010000140.1:0-47410 GCF_031382685.1 Chamaesiphon sp. OTE_8_metabat_110
CAATAAATCCACACTTGCTCGACACGATCGATCCCTGGTAGATCGATCGCCGTAGCTCGGAAATCTCCATAATTTAAAATCCTAAAATCGTGGAATCCGGGATACAATTGCCTTGAGTGTGAGTAAGTATAAATAACTATCAAAGCTATGTCGCCCAGTTCCCTAACCCCAGTTGCGCCCCGATCTACTACCCAAGAGCGTGCAGTTGGATCTGCTAATTCAGAGTACGAGCAGCAAATTGCCAAATTGACCAAAGCTCTATATCCAGCCGATAGACAAGAAAAATTCCTCGAACTGCAAGCAGAAGTTGACACCCTGTTATGCCAGTTGCAAGCATTGCAGACAGTGCGCGTGTAGATTTTGAGTCAGCACAACTTTTCGACCGTTTAAAATACCAGCCTCATCCAATCTTAAAATTACAAACAGAGCGATCGAAGATATTTCGATCGCTTTGTCTTTAGATCTAGATTCGTGATGGTGCGTTACGCCTACACCAGAGCGATAAATTAACGGTAGGGTGCGTTACTGCGCAAGCATAACGCACCAATTCTCTGGTCGATCTAAAGTAATTCGTATAGAGTACTACGCTGCCGATAATCCCGATCGAGATCGCCAATCGCCCCCTGCAACTGAGCAACCGATAAACAAGTCCCGCCTTTGGCTCCCGCCATCATGGTAATATGCTCCTCCATCAACGTGCCGCCCAAATCGTTGCATCCCCATGTGAGCGCAGTTTTCGCGCCTTCTAGCCCCAATTTGACCCAACTGGGCTGATGATTGGGGATGTAGTTACCCAAGAAAATGCGCGCGACAGCCGTGAGTAAGAGATTGTCAGCCAGAATGGGCTGATCGCGTCCGACACGACTGCGCAGCGGTGCGGGTGCAGATTCACCCACAAAAGGAAGAATGATAAATTCGGTAATGCGCGTGGGATACTCAGACTCGATCGCGTATTGTTGAATTTGTTTTAACTGCTCTAAGTGCGCGATTTGCTGGCTGGGAGTCTCGATATGTCCGGCTAACAGCGTACTAGTCGTGGGTAGCCCCAATCGATGAGCCGTAGAGATAATCTCAATCCACGTCGCACTAGAGATCTTTTCCGGGCAAATTACCCGCCGCACCGTATCATCGAGTACCTCCGCCGCCGTTCCTGGCATCGAACCGACACCAGCACGTTGGAGCGCCATAATTACATCAGCATAACTCAACCCATCTTGACGGGCGATAAACTCTACTTCTTGGGGTGAGAAAGCATGAAGATGGAGTTGCGGAAATGTCGTTTTAATCGCACTAACTAACTCTACATAATAAGTCAGCGATCGACCCCCAATCTTGGCACCGGGATGTAAACCGCCCTGCATACAAATTTCCGTCGCCGAGAGCGAGACAGCATCAGCGGCTTTAGCTAAAATCTGTTCGGTACTCAACCAAAATGCGCCCTCAGTACCTGCATCGCGCCGAAAAGCGCAGAAACTACAGTGCTGCTCGCAAATATTGGTGAAGTTAATATTGCGATTGATAACATAGGTAACTGTATCGCCAACTTGCTGGTGTCGAAGCTTGTCGGCTGTCAACCGAATCTGCTCGATAAGATCGGGACTAGTTTGAATCAGGAGCAAGAGTGCATCGGCTGTAGAAATATCCTCGCCTTGCAAGGCTCGATCGAGAATCCGCTCGACCGTGCTAATGTCTGAAGCAATAGTAGAAGCGGCAATTTCAGACATATAGAAATGATAACCAGAATGGAAAATGAACGAGTCAGCGATTGGTGAATATTAGTCCGATCGAGTTCCAATCATTATAGCCACTCTAGTTGAATAGAACTCGAACATTTATAAAATAGACCGAGCCTGAAATCTAGATGGTGGTGGGAAGCGGTTCCCTATTCCCTATTCCCTATTCCCTAAAGCCTATTCCATATTCCCTAAAGCCTAAAACCTAAAGCCTACCGATCGCATTGATGTCACTGACTTGCTAAACTCGATCGGGGAACTAGCGATATTGAGGAAAAGATTTTTATGCCGATCGAGACTTTGTTTCCACTGGCAATTTATTATGAAGATCTGCAAGATGCTGCCAAGCATCAACAAACCTTACTCGATGCGGTATTACAGCTAGAGCGAGAAGGTGGCGAACGCCGTAACTATCCAGAAATGGCCTGGACGGGCGATCTTCATGGCGTGGCTCAAATTCATACCAATCCGGCGTTTGTGTGGATTGTGGAGCAAGTAGAGCGGCATACAGCGATCTATTTGCTAGAGCTGGGAATCGATCTGAGCAAGGTCGATTTATATATTCAGCGGGCATGGCCGATCGTTTCACGGACAGAGCAAGAAGTTGGTGCCCATTGTCACAATACCGCTCACGTTAGTGCTGTTTACTATATTAAAGTCCCGAGCGAGGGGACTTACGATCCGGGGCGGCTGGTGTTTATTGATGAGGCGTTGGTAAATGAGGTGAGTCCGGGATTGGGCAGTGAAAATACCGATATCATTGCTGAAGATAACTACCTCAACCAGCTTCAAGCAGCCTATCTCCCTGTCGAGGGCAGATTATTGATGTTTCCCGCCAAGCAACGTCATGCTGTCACGATGAATGAGACGGAGGAGCTACGCGTCTCTCTATCATTCGATATCGTGCTGACAGCCAAGGGTGCGGCGTCGGGTGCGTATGAGTTCTTGACACCACCACCTACTCAGTGGCAGCAGTTTAAGTCTCATTGATAATTGATAATAAACCAGTCCACGAAGGCGGACTTTGTAGCGTTAGCCCCGATTTCAATCGGAGGCGATGCTAGTGCGGAGCAAATATCCCTAACCCGTTGGCGTAGCCTCTCCGCTAGGAGAAACTGATGTTAGACTAGCAAGATTTACGGCGATCGCCAACCTCAGCCGCCGTTACTCACAGCTTGTACCAGGGAACATTAAGCAAAGTAAATATAGTCGAAGCAGATAAGATTGCGGTCAAAACTGGTGAATATTAGCTACAGCGATGATTTGATGCCAGTTTTGCTGGTATGTACCCGGTTGACTAACCTCGCTGCGATCGGTTAGTGTTCAGAATCAAGTGGCGTTAATCTTTAAGATTAATTAATTTATGAAAAGATTTTTACTTCTATTTCTGTCGGCACCTACAGCTCTTAGTACGATTTTACCGTTTGTGACCGCAGCACCCGCTCTGGCTGGTAACAAACCAAGCCTTGACAATAAGTTTTGCGTCAGCACTCACAATCGACTCGTGTGCGTCAAATCTTCACAACTAGCAAGTAACGACCCCAGAGCAGTTCTCATCGCTAAAGCTGCCGCAGAAGCCAAAGATCCCGATGCTTTCGTCAATTTTAGCGATGAAGAAAGTGATGCCGCCGCAGCAATGTTTGGTTGTGACTGCCCTGCTTGTATTCGCTCCTTGCGTCACCTGCGTGTTATGGCTCAAGTTAGTTAGACTAGTAGCTAGTCGATAGTTGAGAGTGGCGCGATGAATAATCTAGATAATTACGATCCTAGTGGTGTCGGGCAGGTCAATGGCAACTTATTTGGCTTGCCGTTCGATTACGATTCGGCACAGACGATCGTCTTTGGTGTGCCGTGGGAAGTGACTGTTTCATACAATCCCGGAACAGCAGCAGCACCGCAACGGATTCTCGCTGCTTCGCCGCAATTAGATTTATATGATTTTGACAATCCTCAAGGCTGGCAAGGGGGTATTTATATGCCGCCGATCGATCCAGATCTGCTGGCAAAAAACCATTATTATCGCCAACAAGCAGCCTTAATTATCGATCGATTGGAGCAGGGTAAATCGCTGGATTTAGCACCAGATTTAAACCCAGTATTAGCCGAGATAAATCAGGCTGGAAGAGATCTCAATCGGTGGTTGTTCGATCGCACTCAAGCCGCGATGAATGCTGGCAAAAAAGTTGGTGTCATCGGTGGCGATCATAGCGTGCCATTGGGTTACATGCAGGCTTTAGCCGATCGATATCCCGATTACGGCATTCTCCATGTAGATGCTCATTCAGATTTGCGCGATGCTTATGAGGGCTTTGAATTTTCTCATGCGTCGATTATGTTTAATGCGCTCAAAATTCCCCAGATTTCTAAGCTGGTACAAGTAGGAATTCGGGATGTTTCTCAAGTAGAAATCGAGACGATCGAGCAGTCTCAAGGACGGGCGATCGCCTACTATGATTCACTCCTCAAACAACAGATGTATTCAGGTGCTAGTTGGCTGAGCATTTGTCAAGAAGCGATCGCTCATTTGCCGCAGCAAGTTTATATCAGTTTCGATGCCGATGGCTTAGATCCCAAACTATGTCCGAGTACGGGGACTCCGGTACCTGGCGGGATGGAATTGGAGCAAGCTTTTTGCTTGTGCCGCGAAGTGATTCGCAGTGGACGAAAGATAATTGGGTTTGATGTTTGTGAAGTGGGAAATGCCGAATGGGACGGTAATGTAGGTGCGAGAATTGTTTACAAGTTAATCAATTTAATGAGTTTGTAGTGGATAGTGGATAGTGGATAGCTTGCACTGTTGGCGTAGCCTGCCGTAGGCATAGTGTGGATGGGCGACCGACATCACAGGGCGAGATTGTCTATGTTCTCAAGTGGGAAAAGAGTAAGTTTTGTGGGCAATCGCCCAGCAGCACTTCTGGCTATCCACTATCCACTATTCACGTTTCACTATCCGATGTAAGGATATTTATCTTCAAATCAGCTTCCGGCGCAGATAGTGTTAAAATTTTTGTCCCACCCTGCTTTTATTTTCCCTACTACTGCACACATGACCCCATCCCCCTTCACCGACGCTGAAATTGCCGCTCAGGGCATCAAACCCAATGAGTATGCAGAAATTGTCAAAAGACTGAATCGGCACCCCAACAAGGCCGAATTAGGGATGTTTGGGGTGATGTGGTCGGAGCATTGCTGTTATAAAAATTCGCGTCCTTTGCTCAAGCAATTTCCGACGACGGGCGATCGCATCCTGGTCGGGCCGGGTGAAAATGCGGGGGTGATCGACTTGGGTGACGGACTGCAACTAGCTTTTAAAATCGAGTCTCACAATCATCCTTCGGCGGTCGAACCTTTTCAAGGTGCGGCGACTGGGGTAGGTGGGATTTTGCGGGATATTTTTACCATGGGTGCGCGGCCGATCGCAATTCTCAATTCGCTGCGGTTTGGCGACCTTAAAGATGCCAAAACCCGCCGCTTATTTACAGGTGTCGTGGCGGGGATTTCCCACTATGGTAACTGCTTAGTCGGTTCGGAAACCTTCATCTGGAGAGACGAGCGGGGGATTCACTGCGACACGATCGGCAATTTTGTCAATACCCATTTGCCAGCTCAGGCGCATACTCACGAACTGCCCTTGGGCATCGAGACACTCTCCCTCGACCCCAAAACCAATCGCAGTTGTTGGCAACCCGTTACCCGGATCTTCAAACGCCAGACAGATAAGCTGGTAAATATCCGCACCTCCTTGGGGCGTAGCCTAACAGTCACCCCAGATCACCCGATGTTACGGGTGGAAGCTGAAAATAAAGTGCGGATTCGCTACGCTCAAACCTTGCGCGTCGGCGATAGTCTGCCGATCCTTCAGCAGCTCCCCGAACTTGGGCAACCGCCACAGCCACTCGATTTAATTGCGCTAATTAAGCCAGAACATCAGATCGATCGAGAGTTGTGTATCAAGCTCCCCGATGCTTGGCAACCGACGGATCTAATTCGGACTACGCTCGAATTATTTGAACCCTCGATCCAAAAACGCAACCATTACCTCAGTACCAAAACCTTACCCCTAGAGCGATTCCTCAATCTCGAACAGCTCCTGGGATTCGATCGCGCCCTCAATTTCTCCCGTGCGGATCTCAAAATCGGTCAACATGGGAAAGATGACTGGTTGCCTGCAATAATCGAGCCAGATGCCGCTTTTGCCCGTCTTGTGGGCTATTATGTCGCCACGGGAATGGTCTCGCCAGCGGGTAATATTTACCGGATTTTCTTTAACTTCAGCCATCATGAAGCGGCAGCGGCTACCGATGTGATGGCGATCCTCCACGATTTAGGGATCGAAGCAAGTACCAAACAGCGCACATCTGGCATGGCAGTATGCGTCTCATCCTGGCTATTGGGCTATTTATTCATCCACGCCTGGGCATGTGGGAATGAATCGACACACAAACGCCTGCCCGATTTTGTGTGGGAATGGGATGCCTCATTGCAACAAGAATTACTCAAAACTCTCATTCGTAATAACCCGACGATTCCTAGTCCCACCAGTGGTTTAGCAGCACAAGAGAAAATTTTCTGCTCCACTTCTAGCCGTCAATTATTCGACCAACTGATGCTGTTGGTGCAAAATCAAGGCATCCTGCCCCAAGTCCACCATCGTCCGGCTTCAGTGGGCAAAATCAAAGGACGAGAATTTGATTATGCTGCCCTGTGGCAAATTGAAGTTCGCCGCGATTGGATGTCTAGTCGTCCCCCAGCCATGCCCGTTCAGCAGCGGGAAGTCGGCAATGTCGCCACTCAGACTAGCACGGCGGTTTCGACTCTCGCAACAGTCAAGATTCACAGCATTGCCACCCACAATGTCGCACCCTGCGATGTCTACGATGTGGAAGTCGATCGCACGCATTTATTCGTAACTAGTTCCGGCATTATCGCTCATAATTGCGTCGGTGTGCCGACAGTGGGCGGCGAAGTGTATTTCGACCCCGCCTACAGTGGCAATCCCTTAGTCAATGCGATGGCAATGGGGTTGATGGAAACAGCCACGATCGTCAAATCCGGCGCAGCAGGTATCGGCAATCCCGTCCTGTATGTGGGTTCTACCACCGGACGCGACGGCATGGGCGGTGCGAGTTTTGCCAGTGCCGAACTAACTGCCGAATCGATCGACAATCGCCCCGCCGTCCAAGTTGGCGACCCCTTCCTCGAAAAATCCCTGATTGAAGCTTGTCTGGAAGCGTTCAAGACTGGCGCAGTCGTCGCCGCGCAGGATATGGGTGCGGCGGGCATCACCTGCTCTTGCTCGGAAATGGCCGCTAAAGGTGGCGTGGGGATTGAATTCGATCTCGACTTGGTACCCGCCCGCGAACCCGGCATGGTGCCCTATGAATACCTCCTCTCCGAATCCCAAGAACGGATGCTCTTTGTCGCCCACAAAGGACGCGAACAGGAGCTAATCGATATCTTCGAGCGGTGGGGACTCCATGCCGTCGTCGCTGGGACGGTAATTGCCGAACCGATCGTCAGAATCTTATTTCAAGGCGCGATCGCGGCGGAAGTGCCCGCAACAGCCCTGGCAGATAACACCCCGATTTACGAGCGGGAATTGATGCAGGAGGCTCCTGAATACGCCCAAACAGCCTGGGCATGGACACCAGACCAGTTACCCCCAGCCACCCCCCAAGGCATCGAAATAAACGGCAAATCCCACACTTGGAATGACGTTCTGTTGACCCTCCTCGATACCCCCTCGATCGCGTCCAAACGCTGGGTGTATCGTCAATACGACCACCAAGTTCAAAATAATACCGTCATGCTCCCCGGCGGTGCCGATGCCGCGATTATCCGCATCCGCCCCTTAGAGCCGATCCAAGGTCGCCAATCCACGGTTAATAACCCCAATCTCGGCGTCGCCGCCACCGTAGACTGCAACCCCCGCTACGTCTATCTCAACCCCTTAGAAGGCGCTAAAATGGTCGTCGCCGAAGCCGCCCGCAACCTTAGTTGCGTCGGCGCAGAACCCGTCGCCGTCACCGACAATCTCAACTTTGGCAGCCCCGAAAAACCGATCGGGTATTGGCAACTCGCTAACGCCTGCATGGGTTTAGCCGAAGCCTGTACCAAATTTAATACCCCCGTCACAGGTGGTAATGTCTCCCTCTATAATGAAACCTTCGATCCCGCAGGCAATCCCGTCCCGATTTATCCCACCCCCGTCGTTGGAATGGTCGGCATCGTAGAGGATATTACCAAAATCTGCGGTCAAGGCTGGCAAAATTCCGGCGATCTCATCTACCTAATGGGTGTACCGACAACCCTAGGGTACCCACAAGCGGCGTTTTTATTCGGGGGTTCCCCCCGAATAGAAAAACGACAAGACGGGGCACCCCTACAGGTGACTTTAGGCGCTTCTGAATATCTCGCCACCCTGCATCAAACCGTCGCCGGACAACCCCCAACCGTGAATTTCGACCTCGAACTCCAAGTTCAAGCCGCCTGTCGCCACGGGATTCAGCAAGGCTGGATTAAATCGGCTCATGACTCCGCCGAAGGTGGTTTAACCGTCGCGCTGGCGGAATGTTGTATCTCTGGAAACAAGGGTGCGACGATCGAGATTGGCGCAGTCGAGAGTCGGTGGGATACGGTGTTATTTGGGGAAGGTGGCGCGAGAATTATCGTCTCGATCGAGCCTACTTATCAAGCTGAATTCGAGGCTTATTTAAACACCAATGTGACTGACGCTTGGCAATATTTAGGCGCTGTCGGTACTGCTGACGATCGGTTTCAAGTAACTGCGGAAACTAACTTAATCGATCTCGATATCGCCGCAATTACCGAAACTTGGGCAACTGCGATCGAGCGTCGTTTGGATGTCTAGTTAGGAATAAGGATTAAATAACTTGCGTAGGTTGGGTTTAAGCCCGCGAAACCCAACTCTCTAGGGATGTTGGGTTTCTTAAGCTAATCGATCCGCCGTGCGATCTCATGAGTCATCAGATCGTAAGCCATCCGCGTATTCGGAAAAATCGCCCGTGCAGCTTGTAACAAATCGTCCAAACCGATCGGGCTACCTGGTGAGTAACGGGGGCTAAAATGAGTCAGAATTAATTCTTTAGCTCCAGCACCTAGAGCCACTTGTGCCGCCATTGTCGAGGTCGAATGCAGCCTGTCGAATGCCATATCGGCATCTTGATGGGCAAATGTCGATTCGTGAATCAACACATCAGCATCCGCCGCCAGCTCGATCGAATTCTCACAGAACACCGTATCGGTACAGTAGACAAACTTGCGTCCGATCTCAGTTTCACCACACAAATCTCGACCATTAATAATTCTGCCATCTGGTAAAGTTACCACCTCACCATTTTTTAACTTCCCATAAATTGGCCCCGAGGGAATGCCTAATGCCTTCGCCTTTTCGAGATTAAATCTGCCGGGTTTATCGGTTTCACTGACACGATAACCGTAAGCCGGAACCTTATGCTTGAGCGGAATACAAGTGACTGTAAAATCAGCTTCTTTGTAGACGATCCCTGGCTCGATCGTGTGAACTTTCAGCGGATAATTAAGATGAGTATAAGAGTATTTCTGACACGCGCGGAGATACTCATCTAAACCTTTAGGGCCATAAATGTCAATTCGATCGGGACTACCTGCCATGCCGTAGGTCGCCAGCAAGCCCATCAATCCGAAAATATGATCGCCATGCAGGTGCGTCACAAAAATCCGCCGAATCTGGCTGATTTTGACATCGCAGCGCAATAATTGATGCTGAGTCGCTTCACCGCAATCAAATAACCACACCTCGGCCCGTTGCGGGAGATTGAGGGCGATACTAGAAACATTGCGTGTCCTGGTGGGGACACCTGAAGATGTGCCGAGAAAAGTGATTTGCACGTTACTTCGATCTGTCGATCGAGACTGATTGAAACTGCGCTGAGTGGGCATTGACGATCGCGATCGCCTGATGACCCATCCAGATATTATGGATAGTCATGTTGCCACAGGATAACAATATTTTACCCTGCCGATCGATAACCGCACCGGAAATCTTCGCTTTGCTTTACGACTCATTAACGGAAAGGTATTGTCTATGCTCACAGAGAAATATGCCCGAGTTGGCGATCGCGCTGACCTGCTAACCTTCTACAATTAAGGTGTAGTCACACTAAAACTATGCAAGTATCTGTAACAGAAGCCGCAGCTAACCTGGACGAGTTAATCCAAGCTGCCATCAGTGGTGAAGAAGTAATTGTGCTTAACGGCGATCGACCTGCAATTAAATTTACACCGATAGAATCGGTGAAACCTCGTCCAAAATTTGGAAGTGCTAAGGGGCTAGTTTGGATGTCTGAGGATTTCGATGAGCCGTTGGCAGAAATGCAGGAGTATATGGAGTGAGGCAATTACTCGATACGCATACTTTTTTGTGGTTTGTGATGGGAAATCCCCGCATTACGGCAAAATTGAGAGCGCAGATCGAAGATAATGAGAATCTTGTCAGCACTGTTAGCATTTGGGAGATAGCGATAAAATACGGAATTGGCAAGTTAAATCTTGAGATACCTTTCGATGATTTTATCGATCGACAAATAATTCCCAATGGTCTTCAAATATTAGATATTAAACTAGAACATCTCAAGCTAGTCTCCGCTCTGCCACTCCATCATCGCGATCCGTTTGACCGTCTGCTAATTGCTCAAGCAATAACAGAAGACATCTTACTTATCAGTGCCGATCGAGTATTTTCGCTCTATCCAGTTCGATCGATGTGGGAATAGTGGCTAGATGTCCAGCTTGTTGAGTGTAGATTGTATTAAGCTAGGAACAGATATCGAGCTGCAATCTGGGAAATCCCGAGCCGAAGCGCTTGGCGACCATATTATGACCTTTAGTACCGAATTTGAATTACTTCTGCGGGCGCGATCGCCGCTGATATACATCCCCACCACCGAAGAAGAACGGGTAGAGGGATCGATCGCCAAAGTTGCCCAGCAGCAAGGCAATCGTCCGGTGTATATCTGGGATTTTGTCGATGGTTATCAGGGCAATCCCAACGATTTGGGCTATGGTAAACGCAACCCATTGCAAGCTCTCGAATTTGTCGATAAACTCAGTCCCGATATCTCAGGCATTTTTATTCTCCGCGACTATCACCGCTTTCTCGAAGATGTCTCGATCGCCCGAAAGCTCCGCAATCTCGCCCGCAAACTCAAATCCGAACCGAAAAATATCGTCATTCTCTCGCCCCAGATTACCATCCCCAGCGACCTGAGCGAAGCGATCGTCCTGTTAGAATTTCCCCTCCCCACCGCTACAGAAATCAAAGTCGAGATCGAGCGATTGACTAAAGCGACTGGCAATAACTTGACAAATCAGCAGTTGGACGATCTGGTTCGTGCCTGTCAAGGCTTATCACTAGATCGGATTCGCCGCGTTTTAGCACGCGCGATCGCTACCCACGGCGAGATTCGCCCCGATGATGTCGAACTGGTACTGACCGAAAAACGCCAAACCATCCGCCAAACCCAAATTCTCGATTTCTACCCCGCCAAGGAACAGATTACCGACATCGGTGGCTTAGATAACCTCAAAGACTGGTTGCTGCGTCGTGGTGGCTCCTTTTCCGATCGAGCGCGTCAATATGGTCTCCCGTATCCGCGAGGGCTGCTCCTGGTCGGAATTCAGGGCACTGGTAAATCACTCACTGCTAAAGCGATCTCGCATCACTGGTATTTGCCGCTGTTGCGGTTGGATGTCGGACGCTTATTTGGCGGATTGGTGGGTGAATCCGAATCTCGGACTAGACAGATGATTCAGCTCGCCGAAGCACTCTCGCCCTGCGTGCTGTGGATCGATGAAATCGACAAAGCTTTTGCAGGTATCGATGGTAAAGGCGATGCGGGTACATCCAGTCGTGTATTTGGGACGTTCATCACTTGGCTGACTGAGAAAACCTCCCCCGTGTTTGTCGTCGCCACGGCAAATAATATCGATTCCCTCCCGGCGGAAATGCTCCGCAAGGGAAGGTTTGATGAGATTTTCTTTGTGGGCTTACCCACTAGAGCCGAACGTCGCGCCATTTTTAACGTCCATCTAACAAAACTGCGTCCCCATAACCTCGCTCAGTACGATCTCGATCGATTGGCGTATGAAACTAATGATTTTTCAGGTGCCGAAATCGAACAAACTCTCGTCGAAGCCATGCACATCGGCTTTAGTCAAAACCGCGATTTCACCACTGATGATATTCTAGAATCAGCCACCCAAATGATCCCCCTCGCAGTCACCGCCCAAGTCCAAATTCAATTCCTCCAAGACTGGGCGAATTCTGGTAAAGCACGACTCGCTTCTCGGCAAGCTTTAGGTAAGGGATAGGGTAAGAGGTAAAAGGTAATAGGTAAAAGAGCCAGTTTTTTAGCCTCCTAGTTACACATCCCCTCGATCCCTTTTACTTAGCATTTCCACTGAAAAAGCGCAGGTATTAACATTGGAAAATACGACGCTGGTGGAGCTTCGGCGAAGTAGTTACCCATTACCCCTTACCTCTTACCTCTTACCTCTTACCTCTTACCTCATACCCCTTACCCCTTACCACTTACCCTATCCCCTAACCCCTATTCCCTATCCCCTAATTTATGAATGTCGCCCTAAAATCGCTTCAACTCATCCTCGGTATGCTGACTGGACTGGTTGGCATCATTGGAGTCTTAGGTGGGGCGGGTTACTACTTCTTTGTCACTCAGATGAGTACCCGTCCGCCTAAACCCGTCTTTGCGGAGGAACGGGATGGGGGTAAATCGCTAGCAGCTAAACCTAAAGCCAAAACTGGTGCGAAACCCGCACCAGCACCAGTTAAAAACCCTCAAAATCCCGACGCAGCAGGAAAGCCACCGCCCGAAGCTTTTGATGCCAAAGTTGTCTGGAAAGATGGATTGTCACTTAAAAAAGACCCCGATTCGGGTGCCGAGAAAGTTGGAAGTGTGGCATTTAATGGCAAAGTCGCGATCGTCAAAACTAGCGACGATAAGCAGTGGGTACTGATTCGATCTCAAGTGGATAATGCCGAAGGGTGGGTGAAAGCTGGCAATATCGACAAAGCAGCCGCCGCCGCAAATGAAGTCCAAGCGGCTCCCAAACCAGCCACACCCGTTAGAACTAGAAACATCAGAAGAGTCAGATCGCAGTAGAGGCTTTAGGCTTTGGGCTTTAGGGGAAAGGGGAAAGGGGAAAGGTAAAAGGTAAAAGGTAATGGGTTTAGACTCTCTCCTCGTCTCCTCGTCTCCCAGTCCCCCCATCTCCCATCTACCCTCTACCCTCTACCCTCTCTTTATCTGTTTGAGCTAAGATCGAAAGAGATCTTCTCCAGGTTAACCCGACAGGTCCTATGCCATTTAACGAACTAACACCGATTCTGAAAGAACTTGCCAAAGAACCTGCGGCTTTTTGCAGTGGGTTCATCTCTGGGGCGCTCCGGCTCAACTTGACGGATGACCCCGTTAGAACCTGGCTGGAAAAGCAAGCTGGATTTACGCCAACAACCAGTCAAACTGGAACTAACGATCGCCAAAGACCGCAATCGATCGATATCGACTAGATCGACGAGGAGATTTGTACCGATGGCTTTATCCGATCTGAGCCAATCCCTAGCTACCCAGAAAAGTCTTTAAACTTGTAGTCTGGACGACTCAGAAAACCTAGGAGATCGGGTATGATGAAAATAATAATTACTAGTGCAGTTCGATCGTGGGAGAGCTTTGTAGTTTAGACAGCTACCTATCCTAAGTTAGTCGTTCTAAAATCATCATAGCCCACTAGAATCGATCGGACTTAGTTACGTCGCCTTGTAGCGAACGTCCTATTGTCTGTTTGCTGTCTGGTAACTTTCTCGTCCAGCTTTATCGATGCTCACATGACCATTTATATCGGAAACCTATCTTACCAAGCCACCGAAGAAGACTTAAAAACAGTTTTTGAGGACTACGGCACAGTCAAACGAGTTGTACTCCCTACAGATCGCGAGACTGGCAGAATGCGTGGCTTTGCTTTTGTTGAAATGTCTGACGACGCCAGTGAAGATAACGCAATTACCAACCTTGATGGTGCTGAATGGATGGGTCGTTCGCTCAAAGTAAATAAAGCACGTCCCCGCGAAGAAAGTGGCGGCGGTGGCGGTCAAAATCGTGGAGAATTCCGCAAGCCGTCTTACTAGAACCCGCTCTACAGATTCATCTCGATTGCGGTACTAGCGATCGCAATCGAATCATTCTATGTTGATGGTGAAGGTATCCATGTTACCTTCACTCTTTTGCGCTGGAATTTGCGATCGGATTAATTATTAATTAATTTAAGTTGTAGTTTACAAATACCTAAAATCCGGCGATCGTTCTGACTAACTTTGCTCAGAAGTTGATAGTTAGGTTGCCCCATCAGCGGCTGTTTGCTGGCACTTAGACCACGCTGATTATAAGTAAGTGTAGATTTTGACTTCCGACCGTCGAATGGGTCGATAATGGTCAAATTTAGCCGTGCTTCTTTAAATTGTCCATAGAAGCAACTAAACTCCGATCTTGGTAAGTAAAAAGCACCGATCGCCCGATCGCGGGTCGTTTCCAGAATAATATATTCTTTACCTACTACATCCGGTCGATCGGATTCACCATAGAGATACACGCCATTGGCAATTGAATTGGCACTCGACTGCTGCCTCTGAGCTAGAGCGCCCGGATCGCCGGGAATAACTAATAGGGCGATCGCGATCCTGGTCAGCCAGGATTTTTTACGGCGGTGGATTGACTGTAATAAAGCAATAACTACGCTCGACACTCACCCCTTCCCGAACAATAATTCATGATGGTATCAGACCGAATAATGGGAGCTACATTTCAGATTGTGTCTATCTATTATTATCCAGCATTTATCAGTATCCAGGACTATTGGGCAACAAAGTTATTTAGTGCTAATGATGCGGCAATCTCATTAGTATCGACCAAAAAGTCGGGGCAATTCATGAATTGCCCCGACTTTTTGGCGATTCGAGCTAGAAGACAACATCTAACTCGCTACATAGTCGCGGAAACTGCTATGACGGCGGCGAAAATGCGACAGCGCTTGATGTTCTAGTTGGCGCACTCGTTCGCGGCTGAGATTGAGGATTTCCCCCACCTTCGCCAGTGACAGCTCCGCACCACCTTCCAAACCAAAGCGCAAACTAATTACGTCCTGTTGCTGACTGGTGAGTTCGGCGAGCGTGGAATGTAGCTCTTGGCGCAAAGACTCTTGAACGGTGTACTTCTCGGGAGAAATCCCGCCATCTTCGAGCAGTTCCGAGAGTTCGGTGTCCTGATGATCGCCGACGCGGACATCGAGCGAGATCGGCTGACGGGAGATGTTGAGATAGTCCCGAATCTGTGCGGGTTCGAGTTGGAGCGCGACGGCGATTTCGGCTGAGGTCGCACTGCGTCCGAGTTGTTGGGACAGCTCGCGCTGGGTTTTTTTGATTTTGTTGAGTTTTTCGGTAATATGAATGGGTAAGCGGATCGATCGACCTTGTTGAGCGATGGCGCGGGTAATTGCTTGGCGAATCCACCAGTACGCATAGGTTGAGAACTTATAGCCGCGAGTCGGATCGAATTTTTCGACGCCGCGTTCTAGTCCCAGGGAACCCTCTTGAATCAAATCGAGGAATTCGAGATTGCGCTTTTGGTATTTTTTGGCAATGGCGACGACTAAGCGCAGATTGGCTTCGATCATTTTCTGCTTGGCTTGCAGACCCAACCGTAATACTCGATCGAATTCGGCTGTGGATAGCTTAGCTTTTGCCGCCCATTCTGTTGTCGTCGGCGGACGATCTAAGGCCTGTTCTAGGCTCTGTTTGACCTCTTGTAAGAGCATCATTTGTTGCACTTGCTTACCATAGCAAATCTCTTGCTCTTGGGTGAGCAATGGAACGCGACCGATTTCGTGGAGATAGGTGCGCACCATATCGCCGGAATAGTGGGTTTGACCGATCGTTCGAGTTTTAACACTAGGCATGAGTTTCTATTTAACTCCCTTTACAAGTGGCTAGTAAAACTTTTCACCAGACTACTGTTTCTATCTTCACATTCGATGTGGATCGCAATGAAGATAAGCTGGTAAATGGATTGATAGTAGATGTCTCCATCTGGGCACAGCTTGAGCTGGGGTATTCTCCGGTGCCTTAAAAATAATGACGTAAATAGCTAGATTAAAGTTCTCCACTATCTAAAAACATAGCAGTCTAGGTCGAGGTGAAAACTTAATTAATCATTAAGTTAGGCTTTAGGCTTTAGGCTTTAGGCTTTAGAAATAATATGTAGGGTGGGCAGTGCCCACCAGCTAGGTTTCAGACGTTAGCTACTTAATAAACAATTGCATCTGTCTACTTTATTTGTAACAACTGGGGTAAATTGTTCTTAGCTTATAGATAGTGGGCAGTGCGATTAGGTATTAGGCTTTAAGATTTAGGCTTTAGGTTTTAGAAAAAATAGCACTTTTCACCCGAAGAGATATCTACAACCTAATACTCAGCCTTGAAAATCTAAAGCCTAATAACCGATCCCTAATACCTAATCCCTAAAGCCTAATACCTAACACCTAATTCTGGAACCAAAGAAATCCGGTTTGCATCAAACCGACGATAAAGCCGAGAATCCCGCCGAGATTGACAATGCCTTGCAGTTCGCTTTTGACAATGCCTTGAATTCCCGCTTCGAGTTCGGCGGGAGAAGTCGCTTTTACCCTGTCGATGATTACTTGGTCGATATTGAGGATCGGAATGACTTGGGTGACGATTTGTTCGAGATCGCGTTCTAAATAACGATCGATAATAATGGCAAGTTCCGCACTGACGACATCCAATGAAGATGTCAAAATTGTCGAACTGCGGAGCCGACCGATAACTACATTGGCAATCCCATCCCAATCGATCGAATCTGTTAGTCCTTGAATGAGTTCGACGCCTTTGTTCTGCATGTAGCTCCGGACATTGACGCTAATCGTTTTGCGGAGTCCTTTAACGGTAGAAACAGGTAAGTTTTGGAGGGAAAGATCGCGTAATAATTCTTGAACGCGATTGCGGATATTGAGGGCGACGATCAGTTGAGAGATAATCTGATTGGCTTTTTCACGATCGTCCAAACAAAACGTCCGAAAACGATTGAGGGCATTTTTAACACCAAAAAGATTGGCAACTACCCAATAAGTACCACTACTTTTTTCGCGCAAGCCTTCATCGATGACTTGAATATTGCGATCGGTCAGAAAATCGACGATCGCCACCCGCAAGACCTCGGGGGGTAAAATAACATTGATCAACCAGTCAGACAATTGCGCTGCTTGGCTGTCGGTTAACTCGAATTCGAGGATCAACCGATCGAAGATTTGATTGATTTGGGGTTCTAAAAAGTCGGGTTTGCGTGCTAAGACTCTCAGCCAGCGGGGAAAGGATTCACCGAGTAAATCTTTGAGAATATTGGCGAGTAATTTGACCGTTTTTTGCTCTTTGTCGGCTTGAATCTGTTCTAGAGCCAATTGGAGCAGCCAGGTAATCGCGGATTGAACTCGCTCCACCTCTAGCAATCGCTTGGCGATCTTTTGTAGCTCTACTGGCGTGAGCAAAGAACCCATGATCGTATCCGAAATCCGGGTCGCCAATCGTTCTTGGTTACTCGGAATCAATCCCGGCGTAAACGGAAGTTGATATTTACCAATGAATTTCGCCGTATAAGGACGAAACAACATTTTGATCGCGACATCATTGGTAAAATAGCCGACAACAGCACCAGCCAGAGGCGGTGTCAAATATAGCCACAGTTGAAACGAGGACAATGTATTACCGGGATGCAATCTGGGTTGATTCTACAATTATACCCAGTGTGAGTTCGATCGGTTCGGTATGTGTATCCACCGGATCGATCGCGGTTATCCACATCTGAGGATTGTACTTCAATTTTCGCTCCGTAGGGTGTGTTTCTGCGTCAGCAAAACGCACCGAGCCTCTAAATGTCTAGCAAGCCGTAACGTTTCTGAATCGCGAGGAGTTGGGTTCTGGCGGCGGCAGCGTTGTCGGCGAGATCGGCAAATTCGATCAGGCGCAGGAGTTCTTTTTTAAGTAAATTTCGTTCGATCGCGAGTGTCTCTCGGTCTAATTCTGGTGGCAAAACGACCATATCATAGAGGGTAGCGCGATCCTTGCCAACATCTGGGCGGAGAATCCGCCCTCGGCGTTGGATAAATTGACGCGGATTGGTGCTGCTAGCGAGGATGACGGCATGTTTGATGGCGGGAATATCGATGCCTTCATCCAAACAGCGGATCGCGACTAGTCCTTGGAGTGCGCCAGATTCAAACTGGTGGCGGAGTTGTTCGCGATCGAGTAGTGATGTGGTGGCGGTATAAGTGTTGACGCGATAGCCGAGTTCGGTACCGAGTAAGTGCGTGACGGCGGCGAGTTGTTGGGTGCTATCGCTGCTACCATCGCCGCAGTAAAAGAGGGTGTGACTGGTATCGAGGCGATCTTGCATCAAGGTTTTGAGCGCGACGAGTTTGTTGGCAGCAGCACCGATCAGTCGGGAGCGTTGCATGAGTAAGGGTGTGAGATCTGGGGTGTCAAATTCATCGTGGTTGGCACCGCGATCGGAACTATTGTAAAGGAGTTTGCGGGCGATCTCGCGGCTGAGTTGGAGATAGCGATCGCTCTCATCTGGAGTCAGTTCGACGAGGATCGGATAGTATAAATAATGGACGAGGGCACCACAATCGATCGCGTCTTTGAGGGTAAATTCGGGCTGGAGGATATCTCCAAAGTAGTCGATGATATTTTGGGTGCCGATGTCGTCATAGTGGCGTTCGGGAGTGGCTGAGAGGGCAAGTCGCAAGCCGACATTCCGGGGGAGGCTGGACTCGCGCTTTTTGGCACCGAGGTTATGCACTTCGTCGCCGATAATCAGGGTACGATCGGGTAAATATTTGAGCTGGGATTGAAATCCGGCGGTAGTTAGGGTTTCGTTGGTAGTAACGATCGTCAGAAATTTTTGTTGTCCGGTATGGATTCTGGCAAGTTGGTGGGAAAATTTGCCTTGCCATTTATGGATGCTTTCGCAGGCGAGAATCGGCTGAAGATGAAACTTTTCGCACTCTCGCCCCCATTGATTGACGAGGTGCCGAAACGGACAGATAATAATCAGAACTTGCAGTCCGATCTGTTGATATAGTTGATGTGCGATCGCGAGGGCAGTAATTGTTTTACCGCTACCAGTCGCCATCTTCAGGGTACCGCGACCTTGATTTTTAAACCAGTTGGTAATTGCTTGTTGTTGGTACGATCGCAGTTGTAATAGTGCGGGTAATTGCGGACATCCCGGCGGCACTGGCTCGACTTGGTAGCGCACCTGTGCTTCGGCTACGGCTACCAATCGATTGATGCTCAGCCATCCCGCTGCTGAATTCCCTGCAACCTGAAGATCGGGAATTTTTGCTACTCGATAGATATTTTGTGAGTCGATCGACACCAGCAACCACCGAACGATGTGCCTTTTGATACTATCACAGCCAGACTTAGATCGGCAGCTTGCGATCGCCCGATCTTGGCTGGTACGGCAGTCGGGGCTGTAAGGGATAATTAACGTCAGATGACCCGATTGCCAAGTCTGAGCCGTCATCACGATACCGCCTTGATGGACGATCGTTAAATCCCCGCTCGATCTACCTAAAATGGTCGTTCTGCTTTTCTTGTCAATGTTGGATAATAAATCTTAATGACCGATCGGCGAGTGTCGATTGCGGTACCTTCGTTACCATAAGTTGCCATTACTCGATCCTTGCCAGACACAGACTGCTCGCGATTTTGCTCGGACATAACACAGCAAGCTTGACTTCAAACAGGAGTAAATCATGACCCAAGATCGACAATCTGCTGGTAAAACCGATCTCCCGCTGATTCCCGAACTCACCGTACCAAAACGCACGGATCGCCGTCGGTGGGCGTGGTTGAACAATTTTTTGTATCTGTTTCCGACAGTGGGATTGGGGACGATTGGCTTGTGCATCGCTTTAGCCGTGCTAAATCCGGTGGCAATGCCCGATCTGGCAGATCCATTTGCGACACCCGAACATTTGCTGCCGGAGTGGTATCTGCTCCCGGTATATCAGCTCGTGCGGCTGATTCCCTACAAGATCGTGGGCATCGTGACGATGGTGTCCTTTGCGACGGGATTGTTACTCTTACCCATCATTGAAAATCTCGTGCGGTTCGATCCGCGCTTGCGGCGGGGGGTGTCGATCGCGATTTTCTCAGTTAGTACGATTGTCACGCTGTGGCTGGGTTTTGGTGCGCGGTTGCCGATCGAAGATGCGTTTTCACTAGGTCTATTTTAGGAGTTTGCAATGACGATCGAAAATACTACTATTATCAAGCTGCAAAAACTAGCTACCATCATCGCGGTATCCCTGCTCTCGCTGGTACTCACTGCGGCAATTTCTGGCTTGCTGATAGCGTTTTACTACGAGCCGAGTGCGGGTGGTGCTTACACTTCACTCAAACAGATCGATACCCAAATTAATTTTGGCTGGTTGATTCTGACGGTGCATCACTTGGCGGGAAATGGCTTTACGATCTTGGCATTGATTCAAATTGTCGTTATGTTTTTTAGCGAGCAATTTCGTCCGGCGTGGATCGTCGCTTGGGTAAGTGGGATTTTATTAACGCTCAGTGCGGTGGGTTTAGGCTGGACATCGATGATTCTCGACTGGTCGCAGCAGGGCTTCTGGCGGTTTAAGATCGAGCTAGGCACGATCGAAGCCATCCCGCTGATCGGTTCGACGCTGGGCACCATTCTGACTGGTGGCGATGCGATCTCTACCGAAACGGTCGTTCACCTATACACTTTGCACAGTTACGTTTTGTCTTTCGTGGCGATCGGTTTAGCAATTTTCCATCTGGCTGGCTTATCCATTCAAGAAATAGAAATCGATCCGACGATCGCACCCGATCTCGATCCACCTGTCTGACAGGATTCAAGATCCATACAAGCATCAAGTTGTGACTTAACCCATAACTTTGCCGTGCATGGAATCATAACTTTGCCGTTAATGAGTCTGTAGATCCCATTCTACTGTAAAAGCATCTTACGCGATTTCGAGCCTTTAGAACCATAACTTTGCCGCAAGTATCAAATGCAACCATAAGCTTGCCGCAAGTAACTTGCGATATAATGGAGCAGACAAATACTAACGGCAGTATTCTATGCTTACCAAGCAAGAGTTCGATAGCTGGTGCCACCAGCTAAAATTGTCGGATCTTCAAAAAAGTGTCGTCGAACGAATTCGTGAATCACAACCATCTCGCCTTGTCGGTGGCGGACGGAAAAACGTTTCTGGTCGCTACCCCAGCAAAAAAATGGGAGTGACGATTCAATTCGAGTCTCATCGCGTCGAACTTCCTAAAGTCTATGAGTTGGAACACGATGAAGACGTTTTAGAGTTCTACGATCAACCTGCGCCCATCAAACTGGAATATCAAGGTAAGAATGGACGAAACCTCGGACACTTTCATACCCCTGACTTCTTTGTGATTAGAAAAAATACAGTTGGGTGGGAAGAGTGTAAGACTGAGGAAAATTTAAAACAACTGTCAGAAAAAAGTCCAAATCGCTATATCAGAGAAGAGACAGGTCTTTGGTCAGATCGACCAGGTGCAGAATACGCCAAACAGTATAATTTCTACTATCGGATTTGGTCTGATGCTGAAATTAATTGGATACTCGCACGTAACACAATCTTCTTAGAAGATTATTTTCGGAGAATTGAATCATTAGTTGTAAAAGATGATGCTGCCACTGAAGTGCTGGCGTTGGTAGCAGAAGAACCAGGAATATTGCTAGCAGATTTACTCGATCGCCTTGAGAAAGCTAGCTCGGACGATATTTACATTTTAATTACCACCGAAAAGCTATATGTGAATTTGAATGCGACACCATTAGCAGAGCCAGATTTGGTGCGAGTTTTTAGTAACAAAGGAATAGCTGATTCTTATATCTTACTCCATGAGACGAGATCGCTAACTCCGATGATTAGTTCTCCAGCCATCAATCTTGTCAGCGGTGAAGCTGTTTGTTGGGACGGTAAGGGGCTGAGTATTATTCATGTTGGTGACAAAGAAATAGTTCTTCGTGGAGAAGACGAACATATAATCCAGCTAAAAAAGACTGAATTTGAGAATCTGATTCGACAAGGTAAGATTACAAGCCTCCAAATAAATGAGGAGCAAAGCATTAGCGATGAAGCATGGGCAAGATTTCAACAGGCGAGTCCTCAAGACCAAGCAGAAGCTCTCCGTCGGTACAAAGTAATCGAGCCATATTTGAACGATCGACCACCAGAAGTGGAAACCGTATCTGAAAGGACGATTCGGGATTGGAAAGCCAAATATTTAGCTGCGTTAAAAAAATTCAATTGTGGTTTTGTCGGACTTCTTTCCTTTAGTCATGCCAAGGGAAATCGTACTCGGAAATTGCCTGAAGATACGCTCGCAGAAATCAAGAAATTTATTGAGGATAAATATGAAACCATCACGCAACAAAACATGCGTGCCGTTTATGGCTCCCTAGCTAACGCTTGCGAACAAAAAGGTATTATTGAACCAAGCTACAAAACTTTTGTAAAAGAAGTAAATCGACGTAAGGGTTACGAGCAAACAAAGAGTCGCAAGGGGCATCGAGCAGCATATCAACAGCAAGAATTTTATTGGGAATTAGAGAGAACCACGCCTCGTCATGGAGATCGCCCTTTTGAGATCGGTCATATCGACCATACAAAGCTAGATATTGAATTGGTCTGCTCTCGAACACGTCGAAATCTGGGCAGACCTTGGGCTACATTTTTAATGGATGCTTACTCGCGAAGACTGTTAGCGGTTTACCTCACTTTTGATCCACCTTCTAAGCGTTCTTGCCTGATGGTATTGCGGCTTTGCGTTAAAAATCATGGACGGTTGCCCCAAGTTGTAGTCGTAGATAATGGGCCAGAATTTGGTAGCGAATATTTTGAGACACTGTTAGCAACTTTTTCAAAAACGATAAAAAAACGTCCCCCTGCCAAAGCTCGGTTTGGTTCGGTTTGCGAACGTCTGTTTGGTACTTCAAATACTGAATTCGTTCACAATCTAGTGGCTAATACTCAAATTACCCGTAACGTTCGGCAAGTAACTAAGTCGGTTAATCCCAAAAATCATGCTATTTGGACCCTTGGAATCTTGTATGAGTACTTGTGTACCTGGGCTTACGAGGTGTATGATACTGATGACCATCCAGCTTTATGGCAAACTCCCCGCGAAGCTTTTGCAGCAGGGATGCTCCAAGGAGGTAGTCGAATCCATCAAATGATTGCCTATGATGAAAACTTTCAGAAGATCACTTTGCCAACGAATTTAAAGGGGACAGCAAAAGTTCAAAGCGGTAGTGGGGTGAAAATTAATGCTATTTACTACTGGTCGAATGATTTTAAACACCCAGAAATAGTAAAAACTTCCGTTCCAGTCAGATACGATCCCTTTGATTGTGGAACTGCTTATGCTTTTGTCCACGGGCGTTGGGTAAAGTGCATATCCGAACATTATCAATCGTTCCGTGGTCGCTCGGAAAAAGAAATACAACTGGCTAGTAGTGAGTTACGTAAACGCAACCAAAATCATCAGTCTCAATTCACTATTTCATCTAAAAAGTTGGCAACATTCCTTGAATCAGCAGAGGGGAAGGAGATTTTGTTAGAGCAGCGATCTCGTGATGCAGAGGCTCAAGAAGTATTTAAGGCGATCGAAGGTGGACAAGCTGGAGAAAATATTAATAACGTATTGAATATAGCAGAGATGAGTACAAAAACAGATGTCAATCATAATTACGTAACACAGCAGTCTGTAAGTGAATTTTCGTTTTCAGATGAGGATCTTGAAATGTGTGAGGAGTTCTAGGAATGTCTGATGGATTTCCCCGTGAGTTACTTCAGCAGCCAGTGGCAAGCCGACTTGCTTACTTTAAGAAATATGCTGTGCTGCATCCCAAGCTTAAAGAAGCAAAAGAAGCTCTCCTAAGTGCAATTCAAGAGCCAGGAGGTGCATCAATAATTTTTATTTTTGGACCAACATTTGTTGGTAAAACTACACTGAGGTTGGGAGTACAAAAAGAACTGATTGAAGCAGCTCTACCATCCCTTGAAACCGATAGGGGGCGTATTCCTGTCGTTGGGATAGAACTTCAACCACCTGAGACGAGAAATTTTAGTTGGAAAGATTATTGCACAAATGCTCTGATCGCATTAGAGGAGCCACTAATAGATTACAAGATTAATTATGATGTTCGGGGGATTTCGCGCAATAATGCAGGTGAACTTATTATTCAAAATCGGGCAACTGCACACGATCGACGAAGGGCATTGGGAAATGCACTAAGTCATCGGCGGCCAGACATATTTTTTATTGATGAAGCTCAACATTTAGCAAAAATAGCCAGTGGTCAGAAGGTTAAAGATCAATTGGATTATATTAAATCATTAGCCAATACAACCGGGGTGACACACGGATTATTTGGGGTTTATGAATTGAAAATATTCCGCAATTTAAGTGCCCAATTGAGTGGTCGTAGTCTTGATATTCATTTTAAGCGTTACGATCTCAAGTGTGAAGAAGATATGCGTGCTTTTATGAGAGTCGTCAAGAGTTTCCAGTACCACTTGCCACTGGAGGAAACACCAAAATTATTAGAACATGGAGATTATCTTTACTTCGGAACACTTGGCTGCATCGGCCTCCTAAAAAACTGGTTGTTAAAAGCATTGAATGCAGCACTAAAAGAGGGGGCAAAAACTTTAACACTCAAACATTTAGAAGCTCATGCTATATCGACAGATAAACTCAAAGAAATGATGGAGGAGATAGAGGAGGGAGAGCAACTATTCGTGGAAAAAGAAGAGGATCGAAATTGGCTACGAAAGGCTCTCGGTCTTGCACCGATCGACGCATCAACTTCCGACAATTCAACGTCCAAATCGGGGACATCCGAACCCGTAACATCTGCCAAGCCAGCCACTAAGGGTAAAGTTGGTAAACGTAAGCCAAAGAGAGATCCAGTGGGTGTAGAGGATAATGCCGCCAGTTAACGGCTTTAATATTTACGATCGCGATCTCGATCCTTACGAATCTTGCTCGATCGAAATACCATCCATCCCGCCACGGAGCATTCTCTACTCAATCTCACCGATCGGTATCGGTACTGGTGATGTTGAAGGTTTGACGAGTTATCTTTGTCGGCTGGCTGAGGCTCATTGTGTGTCGCCGACTAATCTTTTGCGTTATCAAATCGAGCCTGTTGCTGGTAAGGGAGGTGGCAAAACTGCTAAGTCGGTGAATTTGCAGAGTCATCCTAGTGGTGATAATCGAGTGGCGGCGCGATATGTTAGTGCGCTGGAATATCTCACCATGCAGCCAAATTTGACAGAATTGACCCTTTCGAGTTGGTTGATGGGCAAACGACCGATCGGGAATGTTTTAACTTCGCTATTTGTCGATCGACCGATTAGTATGTTGAAAACTTGTCGGGAATGGTGCCCAGATTGCCTTGAGGAGTGGAAAAATAGCGATCGGGATATCTATGAGCCGCTATTGTGGTCGCTGTCTCTGGTGGCCATTTGCCCGCACCACGATCGATGGTTAGAAAGGTGTTGTCCTCACTGTGCCGAGACTCAACCGATCTTTGCAGCTAAAACAAGAGTAGGACACTGCTCTAATTGTCATGCCTGGTTGGGGATGAGTTCAGACTATTCAAAGCAAGAAGGCGATCGATGTGGCGATCGAAAAGTTTGGCTGTCTTGGTTGGCAGATCGGGCATTAACAGTAATCGCTGCCTCAAGCCACAGACCCACCGAACTAATTCGGCAGGAAATCAGGGATTATTTGAATGGTGCGGGTAAGGACGATCGCAATTCACTGTGGTGGCAGACGTATTCAGCCGATGCACCAAAGCATCAAATTAGTGATGACGATCGATTAGCACTGTTAAAAATATTAGCAAGAGAAATTCCTATTTAGCTGAAACAGCAGAAGCCCCGCGCTCAATTCGCTTCGGATGAGCGTCGGGTAATCGAACCTTTGCCAGGAGAGAGTTTGAGTCATTAGACATCCTGCGAAAGTATTCGAGCGATCCTTTAACATCAACTATTGTGGACATTATTAACTAATAATCAAAGATTGGCTGAATATACTGGAAAATATCGGTTCTGCCGTTGGCGTAGCCTCTCCCTGGAGAATCGGGTTAGGGCTTTCGCAGGATGTCTATTTTCTAGGTTGGTTTCGTCGATCGAATGATTTGCCTCCAGGGGGATTGGCAAAGGCTGCTGGATTTGGTGGTGCAATCATTTCTCGATGGGAAAAGTTTCGATTTAATCCGCCACCATCTCCGAGTCAATTGGCGGCTTTAGCTTTAGTTGTGGGTGTTGATATGGAGAGATTAGTAGAGATGTTGCCACCAGCGGGAATGGGGATGAAGATGGAGCCGATGCGGTTGTGTGGGGCTTGTTGTGGCGAATCACCTTACCATCGGATTGAGTGGCAGTTGAAGAGTGTCGATCGATGCCATCAGCATCAATTAAGGTTGTTATCGGAATGTCCTAAGTGTGGGGCGCGGTTTAAGGTTCCGGCTTTGTGGGTGGATGGATGGTGTCAGCGTTGTTTCACGCCTTTTGGAGAGATGAAAGAGTGCCAAAAGTCGATTTAGATCTAATGATTCTCCTTTAGACTGTAGATCTTTGAGACTTTTCAACCCACAATAGACCAAGGTGAGATTGGTTTAAGGGAAAAAGCATCATGCTGTCGTCAATTTTAGATACTTGTACTCCACGAACAGAAATATTATCGGGAGAGCTGTCTCTGGATTTGTTTGCAGCCAAGCTCAAGCTGGTTGTTGATGGTAATGCGCCGCCAGTTTATCAAAACCCAGAACTTTTCTTTGCTAACACTTTTCCCACAGCAGGTTTAAAGACTTTAATTGCCGAAGTCTTTGGCAGATTAACTGGCACAACGGTAGGATCGCCAGTGATTCGGTTAGAAACGAGTTTTGGCGGTGGGAAAACCCACGATGAAATTGCGCTCTGGCATCTGGCACGGCAAGGGAGACAAATTCCAGGGTTAGATCGATTTACCGATCGATTGGAACAGATTCCGATTAGCCCGATTCAAATTGCGGCAATCTCAGGGCAAGATTTAGACCCGACGAATGGTGACTTCCATGCTGATACGGGTATCTCGACTTATACGCTTTGGGGTGAGATTGCTTATCAAATTGGGGGAATTGAGGGCTATCAACTATTACGGGGTTCGGACGAACAAAAAGTCAGTCCTGGCACTAATGTATTGCAAAGATTGATTGGCGATCGACCAACGCTGATCGTACTTGATGAAATTGCTCAGTATCTCCGTAAAGCTAAGGCTGTAAAGGTTGGTAATAGCGATCTAGCCGGACAAGTAGTGGCATTTTTGTTCGCGCTGATGGATTTAGCAGGCTCCTGTCAAAACTTAGTATTTGTCTATTCGTTAGCTTCTGCTAGTGATAGTTTTGCCGATGACACCACCGAATTACAAGAAGCGATTAAGGCTTCGGCGCGACAGGAAAAAATCCTGACTCCCAGCACCGATCTGGAGATTTACAACATTGTTAAACAGCGGCTGTTTAGTAGCGTTGATGATAAAGCTGCCAAAAAAGCTGCTCAGGAATATCTGCAATCCTATCGATCGAGTCGATCCAATCTCCCCGATGGCTGTAAAGATGCAGCTTATACTCAAACGATCGAAGCTAGCTACCCCATTCATCCCGAACTTTTTAATTTATTAACCAAAAAGATCGCCTCAATTCCCAACTTCAATCGGACGCGCGGCGCATTGCGACTATTTGCGATCGCGACTCGTTATCTGTGGCGAGAGGGCATCGCTTTGCCGATGATTCATCCTCATCATTTACCCGTAGGTATCGATGATGAGATTACTAATGAACTGACTTCGCGGCTACAACGTCCACTGATGCGCCTACCGATTCAGGCAGATTTGTATAATGCCAGTGGGCGTGAGGCTCACGCTCAAATTCAGGATCGAGAATGGTTAGCCGCAGGAAAGTCTCCTTTTTCTACTTGGGTAGGGCGAACGATTTTTCTCCATTCGATCAATCAAGGGATTGTTGCTGGGATTCGTCAAACCGAGTTAAATTTATCCTTGCTAATGCCAGGAGGCGATACTAATTTTGTCGATCGAGCATTGGAACGATTAACTGAAGTAGCTTGGTATCTGGACTTTGACCCCATTTTAACGATCGCTCGATTCAAAGAAGAGCCGTCGATCAATAAGATTGTGGCAGAGGAGAAAGAGCAAGTTGGACGTGGTGAGGCAAAGGAAGAACTGCGAAAACGTCGAGATTCGATCTTTGCTACCCGCTATTTCCGCCTCGTACCCGCCCCTACTAGTCCAGGTGATGTTGATGATAATGCCGATGAGATTACCCTGTCTATCATCGATTTTCAGGAGGCGATGGTGACATCTTCGATCGATCCTGCGCCAACAATTATCGAGCAGATTTTTCAGCAGACGGGAGAATTTGGTAAGTTTCGGATCTTTCGCAATCGGTTATTGTTTCTAGTCGCTAATAAAGTTGACTTAGAACGAGCCAGCGAACTAGCGCGGGAGTTTCTAGCAATTAAAAATATTCTCAAATCGGAACATCGACTAACCGATCTCTCGGAAAGCCAGCAGAAGCAACTGAAAAAGAAGGAAGGTGAATTAGATTTGGGAGTGCGAATTGCTTTGGCGAATGCTTATCGCCATCTATTCTATCCAGCCCAAGATCTAGTCAAAGCCCCAAAAGGCTTGATGCACTACACTTTACCCGTTCAGGATACTAGCGATCTCAAGGGTAAAAATAACCAAGATATAATTCTCAAGGCGTTAAAAGATTGTCAGAAAGTTCGGGCTGATGATGCACCTAACTATGCGCCTGCTTACATTTTGCAGAAAGTGTGGTCGCCAGGATTGGAGTCAATTACAACCAAGGGTTTGAAGGAAGCTTTTGCTAAAGATTTGGGACTCAATTTCTTCGTGGAAAGCGAGATTCTCAAACTGCGATCGACTATTCGTGCTGGTTTAGAAGCTGGACAGTGGGATCTAAAAATGGGCGATCGCGTGTATATCAATACGCCCCAAGCTAAGGTGGTTATTCCCGATAATATCGAATTTTCCGATCGCCAGGTATTGTATCGACGCGGGATTCTCCAACTACCAGTTCCCCGTGAAATCGAACTTAGTGCCCAAACTTTACCAGGGGAGCCAGATAGTCAGAAAGTACCTGTCAGAGTCAAATGGCGAGCGATCGGGGCGATCGGCGTACAGTTGTTTCAAGATGGAATCTTAGTTCCCAATAGTTTCCGTCCGGCGGATGAATATACGGGCGAGATAACCAGTACCAGCTTATTTAAACTGGTGGTTGATTATGGCGATGGGGAGGTGCTATCTCAGGAAGCTAAAGCCGTCCAGTGGACTTCCTATCGCAATGATGGGGAGATCGGAGATCCTCTCGTGGCAACTCAATTGGGTGTCTATGCGGTGAAAATTAACCCTGTGGAGCTACCAGTAGGTAGTTTGAATAGTATTTTCAACGAGTGGCGCGATCGAGTCCACGATCGCAAAATTGCCGCCGTTGAGAGTTTGGAGTTAACAGTTTCTGAGATTGTAGACTATCGCAAGCTGACTACCGCCTTACCCCTATTGATGCGCTTCCCGATCGAAATCGACCAATTAGTCACCGTTCAAACTGGCAATCGGTTTCTGCGGTTGGAATATCAGGGGGAGATTAAGGGCTTCCAAACACTAGCTAGTTCAGTAAATACCTTTTTGACCGATCCAGAGATGCGGGCGGAGGTTTCGCTGAAGATGCGCCTAAATTTTGCTACTCCAGTTTTACCGGAAGGGACGGAAATGCAATCGATCGAGCAGACATTGGGCAGAAATCCGATCGAACGGGGACATCTAGCGGTGACGGTGGTTTATGACTGAGGATGTGGATGACAGGCAAGATGCCTGTCTGAGTCAGGCTTAAATTTGTGTGTACTCCCCTAGACCAAAGGACGGGAAGGAGAGAAAATAGAAACGTTACCTGGAGAGTCTGTCGTGCAAGAGTTTCAACTGCGGGTTGTCCCGATCGACAATAATAATTTTGCGCTGGAGCTATACCAATGCGCCTATAAGCAAGCGGGGGAAAAACGTCGTCCCCCTGCCAAACGAGTTGGACGGCTGAAGGGGCAATCTTTGGTACAAGCACGGCAAGCGGTGTATGACTGTCTCAAGGTTAATAACTACGATCCCAAGACGTTAAAACACTCTCGCCAAAACGCCTATGTTCTGAGTGAGTTGTCAGGTGTAAATTTGGCGTTGCTGTTTCAAGCTCTCCAACCCTTATCAAAGTTAGAACGGATTGCCAACATTACAGCGGGAGTAATGGCGATGAGTAATGAGGAAGCGCACTACTGGTTTGCTAAAGTGAGTAATGGCGACAGGCACCGTGCTTTACGGGCAATTCGGGTATTATTGGGCGATTGAGATGATGAAAGAGCGAACGTGAAGTGCCTTGAAATGTATCTCGATCTCTATGGGATGCAAGTTATCGGCTAAGTAATGGGTATATTTATAAAATACATAATACACATATTTTCATTTCCATATCTGCATTTTTACAGCACATAAGTACTACGTTGTGTGACTAGCTACCTTGTAAACTGTGCAAAACCGTACAAAGCGACAACCTATCGATCGTATAGATTACGTCATAATCTTCTAGACTATGTGTAAAATCGATATATATAAGTAAATAATTTGCTAAACCATACATACTTCACTCTCATACATGGCTAGTTCAAATATAAATCCTGTATATTCCTCGGACTGAGACTTCCAGAGATTGTATCCGAACTCTCTCGATCTAAAAACCGCTCTACCTTTTTCAATAGAACAAAAATACTATTATAAATTCAACGGTTTCTTGTAAATGAAAAATGACATTCTCTAAGCCACCGATAGTTGAAGCTATATTTCATTTAGTTGTCGAGCGTGACAGTGATTTCGAGCGTGAGGTATTGAATGAATATGCAAAATACATTACACAAACTTTTCCTATTTTTAACCAAGAAGAAAAAAGATTTTTAAAGAATGAGATAACAGTTAAGCTGGACGATTTAGACAATATCACTTCTTCTGTAACCAATATTTTAGAAGGATATAAGCTATCTTCAAATGATAGGGCTAAAGTTATTCAAGCCAATACGAGCAGCTTCTCCTTTAGCAAACTACATCCTTATGAAACATGGGATATTTTCTATGAAGAAGCAAACAAATTTTGGGAGAAATACGTTGAGACGACCTCAGCTACTAGAGTCAAAAGGCTCAGTTTGAGATACCTCAATCGTATCATGATACCTTTTGAAAAAAAAGTGATTCAACTGCATGATTATATTAAGGTTTTCCCCGAAGTTTCTGATGATTTGTCTATGATAATCTCTGGATATTTTATGCAAATATCCCTTGCGTCAATGACTTATCAGCCATCGCAAGCAATTGTCAATCAAACAGTTGGTAGCGAAGAAGTTGGAGGAACTAATGGTGATTCAACATTTATTCCTTTAATTTTTGATGTAGAAGTTTTTCAGGATGTAGATCTTGATGTTCGAGATAGCTCTATAAATTCTATTTTTGTTGACAACTTGCGCCCATTCAAGAACGATATATTTTTTAACAGCATTACTGAGAAATCGCAGGAGTTTTTTCAATGATTAACAAAACTAATTCCAGAAGCTGTATCGATACTTTAACAAAGCCAGCTTACGTTATTGTTGCAAGTTCTAGCAAAGGTCAAAGTCAAGAATACGGACGAGTTGAAGCACAGATACATCATCAAGAGCGTAATGACACTCAACTTAAATATGTCCTGGCGAGTATCAGTGACATTGCGGTGTTTGAACGTCGAGCAGAATGTCTAAGAGATTTACTACTTGAAGATCGCACTGCTTTGTCGGAACAAGAGATCTTAGACATCAGAAATATTTTCAATCAAAGTCAACAATTGAGTGACAAAATTCAAAATAAAAATCAGCTTATTTTACTGTCACTGGCAAGTCTTCTAGAGCCACTAATCGAAAATTCTGCATATTCACATGAGATAGCGTCTATTGTTAGAATTTTATTAAAGTCTCCTGTAGAAACTTTGAGATATGCTGGTCTAGATATTATTGCGGCTGGACTAAATATATCTCCCATCGCAGATAAATTATTGGAAGAAGCAAGAATATTGCTCAAGGCTGAAGAGTCAGGGTACGTTCGTGATTACTTGGAGTCCCTTTAGTTTGTGGAGCAATTTTTTTATTATCGAAGTTTAAGTAACCGTCCTGTTATTTGGAGAGATGGAAAGAAAGTAAAAAGCTTCCCGTCTAATCTGACAAAGGATGATTACTTGAGACATATGAAGTTGGGAAAAGGATTTCCTTCAATCTGGAAATCATCAAGTGATGAGGATTTAGAAAGAATTGCTCTGGGTACTATGTTGTGCAGGGGACATCTTGACAAGCTAGAATTAATTGGTTTCGATCCATGCTGCTTCGAGCAAACTAAAATCCGTGTTGTGCAAGCGACCGATCCTCAATTTCCTCTACCTCTAGTTGCAAATCTTCATCATGAATTGTGTGTTGGTGATAGTGATGACAACGATCTAATAGGTTCAATAGAAATTTTCCTACAATGTAACGGCGATATCAAAAGATTTCCAAAATTGCCAACAACAGGATTAGAATTGAGTATCTTAGATTTAGCAAATAAATACATTGAAGAAATTAGTGGGGATAATCATTTAAAAACTGCCCATAAATGGATTGAAGACCATGAGAAAAAGCTTAAATCACAACAAAAGTAATACATTACGTAGCTGCGGAAACTGACTAATTATGCTATGTGCGACCGATTCAGAAGGGAAGGATAAACAGATCGGTCTTTGAGATCGAGCGAGCTGTTACCGCGCCACAGAGTTATGATTCAGAGGGGCTGTATTGCCTATTCTTAAAAGTCCGCCCTCTGATTTCCCATGACTAAACGTAAGCCTGTTTTCATCGAAAAGATTTTCCCGATTAAGTTGCTCAATGAGCAGGTGTATTACGAAAATGGGGGGAATCCATTTAAGGGGTTGCATCGGTGGTATTCGCGGAAGCCGTTATCTTTCAGTCGGGCTTCGGTGTTGGGTTCGATTTTGCCTGCGGATGTCTCGATGGAGGAGTTTGAGTATCTATTGGGCTTGGAGAAGCGGGAATATCGTAACAAGGAGACGAAGCTATACAAAACGCCGCCTTCACCAGATCGCATCAAACAGGTTCATGCTTTGTGTGAGGGGATGTGGGGAACTGCTACGCCAACTGTGCTGGATGCCTTTGCTGGAGGCGGAAGTATCCCGTTTGAGGCAGCGCGGTATGGGTTGAATGTGCTGGCTTCGGATTTGAATCCGGTGGCGGTAGTGACGATGAAGGCAGCTATCGAATTTCCGCTCAGGTTTGGCCCCGATTTACAGCAGGATATCGATAAGTGGGTAAAGTGGGTTGGGGATGAGGCTGAGAAGCGGTTGGCTGAGTTTTTTCCGTCGGAGCCGAATGAGACGGTGCAGAATTATTTATGGGCGCATACGGTGATATGTCCGAGTTGTGAGTCGGTTGTGCCTCTGAGTCCGAATTGGTGGTTGAGTAAAACGACTAATTACGCTGGGAAAGGACAAGCTAGGAAAATTACTAGTGATTGGTATGCGGTGCGCCCGATTCCGAATCTTGAGCAGAAGCGGGTAGATTTTGAATTGGTGAAAGGGAAGAAGGGGAAGGAAACAACTATCGTAACGGAAGATGGTCAAGAGTTCGATCCTGATGAATTTATAACTATTGCTAGAGGTGTTGGAAAATGTCCTAATTGTGGAAATGTCATCGGCGATGATGTGATCAAAATGCAAGTAAAGTCAGGGCAACTAGATCATCAACTATATGCAGTTGCCTATAAACAAGGGAAAGAAATTTTAAAGTTTAGGAATCCTCATGATAAAGACTTACAAGGATGGAAATTAGCAAGATCGACAATTATCAAGAAATATGCTGACCTTCAATCACATACAATCTTTCCATCAGAAACAATAGTCAACGATCATGGTCAGATTCTTAATTATTGCAGAACATGGTCGGATATTTTTAATCATCGTCAGCTTTTAACACTTGCTAATTATGTAGAAATTATCAATGCGGCGAAGGAGCTAATGAAGAAAGAATATGAGATTGAGAGAGTAGAGGCAATCGTCACTTATTTGACATTGGTACTCGATCGATGTGTTGATGTAAATTGTCGATTGGCGCATGTTAATACGATGGGGCCAAAAATTGAAGGAGCTTCAGGACAACATTCTCTCAACCTTATATGGAACTATCCCGAAGTTAATGGGGCTAATCGTTTATGGCGGTGGTGTGCAGACAAAGTAATTACAGACTATCCCAAGCTTTGTGAAATATTAAATATAAATCTAAACTTTTCAGGCACTTTGAATGTAGAGCAATATATTCCCAAATTAATTCAGATATCATTAGCATCATCAGACTCATTAGCTCATATTGATAACAAATCTCTTGATGTCATCGTTACCGATCCACCTTATTATGGGACAATTCCCTATTCCGATCTGTCAGACTTTTTTTATGTTTGGCAAAAACGTACTCTAGGCGATATTTTCCCCAATCTATTTTGGGCAGAGTTGACCGACAAAGATCGGGAAGCCGTTGCTAATCCCTCTCGCTTTCGAGGAATGGGAGGTAGCCCCGAAGAACTCGCCAACCAGGACTATGAAGCAAAAATGGCTCTGGCATTTGCTGAATACTATCGCGTCCTCCGAGATGATGGAGTAATGACCGTCCAATTCAACCACAAGGATTCTGGCGCGTGGGATGTGCTTGCCAAATCCTTGATTGATGCGGGGTTTGAAATTACCGCTTCTTGGGCTGTCAGTACCGAAAATCCTCAAAATCTCCACCAAGCTCAGAAAAACTCGGTTTCTAGTACAGTCTTGCTCGTCTGCCGGAAACGCGATCCCGATGCTGGTAGCGCGTGGTGGGAGGATCTGCGCCCAGAGGTTGCGAATTTAGTCGAAGAACGCGCCCCAAAATTTGAGGAAGCCGATATCAATGGGATCGATCTCTATCTGTCGACATTTGGCCCCGCGCTGAATGTCTTTTCGCGCCATTATCCAATCCTCAATAGTAGCGGGGAGGAAGTCCGCCCAGAGGAGGCTTTTACCGAAGCTCGTAAAGCCGTGGCAAACTATCGCTTCCGCAAACTCGCCCACATCGACACCGCCGGATTCGATCCGCTAACAATTTGGTATCTGCTGGCTTGGGATGCTTTCCGCGCCCGTGAATTTCCCTTTGATGATGCCCGTCAATTGGCACTAGCGATCGGTGGTTTTAATATTAGCGAACTCAAAGGAGCGATGAAACTCCTCGAAGTAAAATCGGGCACTTGTAGACTGCTGACTCCCGCCCAACGCGCTCAGAAACGCGCCTTCTCGACTAATCCCGATGATTTTACCCTGACTTCCCTCGTCGATGCCCTCCATGCCACGATCGCCATCTATCAGGAAGAACAGACGATCGAACCCGTGCGCCGTTTCCTCCGAGCAACAGCACTGATTAATAACGATCTGTTCATGCGGGCATGGGAAGTCACATTGAAAGTAATTCCCCTGATTCGGGATAGTAAAAAACGCATCCCCGAAGAACAAGCTCTCGCCGATCTGTGGCTGGCAATGGATGAGATTAAGGCTAAGGTAATCTACGTTCAACAGGAATTAGATTTGGGCACCGTTCAGCAATCCTTATTTTAACCATGTCTAATCCTCCTGCGCTCCGCGACTATCCTTGGAAGATCGGTTACTCCAGCGATACCCACAATCCGATCGTCGATTTTTATATTCCCGCCCTCGAACGTGCCAGTCAATACGATCGCAAGGCTGGATTCTTTAATAGTGCGATTCTCAGTAGTGTGGCGCGGGGGATTGGTGCGATGCTTGCCCAGCAGGGCAAAATTCGGTTGATTATGGGCTGTCAATTTAGCCCCCAAGATATCGCCGCCATTCGTCAAGGCTATAGCCTGCGGGATGCCCTAAATGCGCCACTCGATCGAGCATTGACTCCACCCCAAAACTGGAGTCAACTCAAGCACTTCGAGCTACTCAGTTGGTTGATCGAACACAATTATCTCGATCTCCGCATTGCCATCCCCCTAAAGTCCGATGGTTCCCCAGAAGATCCCCATACTCAACTCGCCCCAGAACGCTTATTCCACGAGAAAGTGGGGATTATTACCGATAGTTTTGGCGATCGATTGGCATTCAGCGGTTCTAATAATGAATCCCTCGGTGGTTGGTATGCAAATGTCGAATCTTTCCATGTCTATCTGGACTGGGAAGGCGGACGCGATCGGGAACGGGTAGAACTCGAAGCAGAACGATTCGATCGGTTGTGGGCGAACCAAACCCCCAATGTGGCGATATTTACCATCCCCGATGCCGTCCGCCGACGGTTGTTGAGATATACGCCCAAGCAAGCTCCGATTTGGCAACAGGAACTGGAATTCGATCTGCGCTCGATCGTGCCTAGTCAACTTCCTGCTGATGAAGTTAATTCAGTCCCGCCAGTAATTGATGATAGCCTTGGCTCTAAAGATAGGCAAGATGCCTGTCCCACAGTTGCTGAAATCGAAGATTTTCAACGCCTTCACAATCTCCATACCGATCCTAGTTGTCTCGCCTACGTTCTCCATTCCATTCCAATTCAACCTTGGCTGCATCAACTCAAAATCCTCTACCGTTACGTCGCCGAATTTCCTCGCAACTCACTGATTGCTGATGAAGTGGGCTTAGGGAAAACGATCGAGACGGGCTTAATTCTCCGCTATCTCCTCGTCTCCCAAAAAGCGAAACGCATCCTCATCCTCGCTCCCGCCAGCGTTCAACCCCAATGGCAAAGCGAACTCCGCGAAAAATTCAATCTTCATTTCCACAGCTTCAGCCAAGGCGAACTCCTCGATCCGTTTGGGCAATCCACACCCCTAACGGATAATCCTTGGGATAGTCATCATCTGATCCTAGCTTCCAGCCACCTCGTCCGTCGTCAAGATCGGATGCGAGAACTCCTAGCCTCTCAGCCGTGGGATTTAGTCATCCTCGATGAAGCTCACCACGCCCGTCGTAAATCTCCCCAAAACCGTCAAGATACGCCCAATCGACTCCTAGAGTTGATGCGCCAATTAAAAGATCGCACTCAAGCCTTACTCTTACTTTCGGCGACCCCAATGCAGATCGATCCGATCGAGATTTTCGATCTACTCCACCTATTGGGATTAAGCGGACATTGGCAATACGGCGATAACTTCTGCAACTACTTCCACTACCTAACTCAAAGCAGCGATCCACAAATTCTCGCCTTCTGGCAACAATTATCTGTCGATTACTTTACCAGCGGCGGTAAACCATGTCCGCGCATTCAGCAATATTGGCAATCTCGCGATCGACTTTTAGCCAGTAAACTCTCCGATACCTGGCAACGTGGGCGCAAGATTACCAATCCCCGTCAAATGCTAGCTGATGAAACATTTATCACCGCTTCCCGCCAGTTCCTGACAGCCAATAACCCACTCAAGGATCTGATGTTTCGCCACACGCGGGATACTCTACGCCAATACTACCGCCTGGGCGTACTGGCTAAAGATATTCCTCAACGGGAAGTCTGGGATGTGGCAATTACCCTCGAACCATTGCGTGAAGCAGATTTATATCGATCTGTCAGTAGTTATGTCCGCGACTTTTATCGTCTCGCCCAAAAACAAAATCGTAAAGCCTTGGGCTTTCTGATGACGCTCTATCGCAAACGTTTAACTAGTTCTTTTTATGCAATTCAACAATCCCTCACCCGCCGTCTCAACGATCTCCTCACCGGAAAACCAACTAGTCTCAGCGTAGACGATCTATTAGAACTAGACGACTTAGATGATAGTGCGATCGATAGTTTGGCAGCACTAGCCGAATCCGTCCATCCCCAAGAAATCGAATATTTACAAGATTTACTCCGACAATTCGATCGCACAGGGGAAGATACTAAATGTGCCCAATTTTTAAAAGTACTCAGGTGCGAATTGCAAGCGCGAGATAGTGCGATCGTTTTCACCCAATATACTGACACGATGGATTATCTCCGCGAATTCCTCCAATCCAGTTTTGGCACGACGGGGGTAGCCTGTTATTCTGGTCGCGGTGGAGAACTTTATCAAGATAGTCAATGGAAAATCGTCCCCAAAGAGAGGATTAAAAGTCTGTTTCGCGATGGCAAAATTGATATTCTCCTCTGCACAGAATCTGCCAGTGAAGGCTTAAACCTCCAAACTTGTGGTGTCTTAATCAACTACGATCTCCCCTGGAATCCCATGCGGGTAGAACAAAGAATTGGGCGGATCGATCGGATCGGACAGCGTTATCCCACCGTCCGCATCCACAACTTCTACTACGATGGCACCGTCGAAGCCAAAGTCTACCGCCGTCTCCGCGAACGCATCGATGCCTTTGCCACCGTCGTGGGCAACCTCCAACCAATTCTCGCCCAAGTCCCCACCTTCATCGAACGCGCTGTCATGAGTGCCGATCCTGAAGAAGAAGATGTCCTATTATCCGAATTTGAACAGATCCTCGATACCCCTCCACTCCGCCCTGCACTCGACGAAATGCTCGAAGCCGATGTCCGAGCCGATTTAGCTGAAACCAGCCGCCCTTTTGCCCCTACAACTCTGACTAACGATCGCATTGAAACTCTCTTCACCTCTTCCGCAATGCTCAAATCCCAAGGAGTTGAATTCATCTCCCAAGGCGATCGATGTTGGCAACTTATTTTAAACAATAAGCTCTATTTAATTACTTTTCACCCCGAAGTATTTGAAGAACGATCTTCTTCTCTCCGCCTACTAGCCTTCGGCGATCCTTTATTCGATCGGCTACTTGCTCTTACCGCAGTTCAAACTGATTCGATCGAGTCTTGAGGCTAAAATTCAATCTTTTCTTCTCAATATTCTAAATAAATTTAGTAGCGAACTAAAAATTAGACTACAATGGCGTATGTAGCCGTTAAAATTTGGACAAGTAATTGCCCCATCTGTACCTCGGCTTCGCTTTATTGAGTTGGTTCAGCTTGGCGGCGATTTAACTCAATAAAGCTTTCCCTCGGATATTAAATATGAGTCGCACTTGGCGCATGTCGTGCCATTTGCGATCCATCAACCAACCACCTTTTATTAAGGAGTCAATTTTATTTGTGTATCTCAATCATCTAACCGATCCTCCCGATATGCAAGTCTATGCGTCGTCATCTCAAAATGATCTCATTCATCAAGAAGACGACACAGGCGAAACAAGCTATGGCGACAACGAGCAAGACGATCCCAGCATCGAACAAGACGATGCGCTTCGCGAACGCATCTTATCCATAGCACTGGAACTTTTTAAGTCCAATAGTGAAATCACGATCCAAGATGTTGTTGATGCTTCCAATATTAAGGAGTCGCCGATCCGTCATCGATTAGGTCAGTTGGTTTCTATGGGGAAATTGAGTTTTGCCCGTGGAACAGGTCGAAGACCCAATTATTACTACTTGCCAAAAGAAGTAACTACCGAAAACTCCGATCTTGATGATTTACACGAGCTAGCAAAGCTTGTTAAGCAAAAAGAGATGAACATCCATCAGCAAATAGTCAGTCTTCAACAAGAACGTGAGAAGGTCTTAGCTGACTTATCTGCAATTGAAAGAACCATAGAAATCAAAGAAGAGTATAGAGGTACTTATGACTAATCCAGAAGATCCTAGTAAAAAGTCACAAAAAGCGGTCAAGGCAGAAAGAGCCACTATTCTTTTAGGAGAGATCTCTTTAGAGGTATTCAAAATGCCAGATGGACACTACAGACTGAGCCAGACCCAGGTAGCTGGGGCGGTCGGAAAAGACGAATCCTCGTTCCGGAAATTTAGAACGTCTAAATCGCCGGATGCGTTGCGGCTTAACGGATTCCGTTCCGGAAAGATCGGTATTGAGGGTAATAACATCAAAGTATCTACGATACCAGTGGAATTAGCCGCAGCCTACTGGGTTAAGGAATCCATCGCGCAAAATGCTGTTGCGAGTCGATTGCTAGGTGCGTGTGCAGTTGAATCAATCGAACGTCGAGCAGACATCGCTTTAGGCATTAAGCGAACCGAGCAAGAATACAATCAGCGTTTTGCCGTCAGGGTGGATTTGAAAGATGTAAAGCGCAAAAAACTCGTCAGTGCAATAGCTCACTGGCTGCACAAGCAGAAAATATATGGATCTAAGAGTGGGCAGACATCCTTCAAAGAAGCCCACGACCACATAAACTTGGGATTGCAAAATTTGAGATCGAGAGATATTAAAAAATCGAACAATCTCCCCAAATCTGCGTTGATTCGAGATTACTTTGAAGTTGCTGTACTTGTTAATTATTCATCAATTAGTCAGATAGCTGCCAATTTCTTGAATAACGAGATGGCTTGTAATCCTATTGAGGCGATCGATATGGCTTTTGCCTGCTACTTACCATCGAACTATATTGCCAAACCCTGCGATCTTATCGAGAATATCAACAAAGTCGGAAGTAATTTGAAAAAGATGAAGAGCAAAGCTTCGTGATGTTTATGATTGGTTAATTTTAGAGAAATCTCCGTAGCTGTGCTGCGGGGATTTTTTTCTGTCGTTATTTATCCCACATTCCGCTGTTTCGATAGATTATTTGTCCGATCGACCAACTTCAAGCACAGGATCTGGCTCAATGACGAATCGCTCATGATAGATAATTGCTAGCCAAAAGTCTTCTCCTACGACCTTATCGCAGACAGCTAAAAAACCAATCTCAGACCAATCGCTTCCGAAAGTCGTGTCTGTCAAAAATATCGTTACCGAATTACCATCCACACTCCAAATAGTCCGACCGATCTCAATATTGGGGTGATATTTGCGAGGAATCGGTAGTAAAACTGGACAGTTATCGACGATCAAAAACTCTGGAACATCCTCGATTTGACGAGTAAATGGATCGTACTCTGGACGATTGACAAAGACTACTCGATCGGAATCATCAGCAACGAGGCAACTCCAATCTTCAGGCCCTTCATGCTTCTCGATAATTCGATCCCATCGGACTTTCGCAATCTTTTGACGTGTCGCTTCGGATAAATCTGCTAATTTCATACGCTGGAGATTGTAATGAACCCGATTTACTAATACATAAATACTCTATATGGACACATCAGAAAATGCAAGTGCCATTTCAATTGCATACCTTTCCGTAGACGATTCCGCAAGCAGACGCATTGGATCGAGTTGTCGATCCAATGCGTCGATGTTCGTCGAGCCAGTCTCCTCTTGGCAAAATCTAACAGAAAAATGCTATATTCAATTTTAGGTAAGTCACAGACTTACCTTCCGCCCAACAAATAGGAATCTCGATGACTGACTGATAGCAGACCCACTCCTAATGACACACAGATAACCCTGTCCGCAGGAATCTTGTGTTCGTTTATCAGGAGAGAGATGATGTCAATTATCGGATTAAGATTTCGGAGCATGGCGGCTCGACTCAAGATTTTAACTCTCAACCATCCAGACCTAGAAGTTGAGAAGGTGCAGCTAGTGATTAGCGATCGACTCACACACATTGTCGATAAAGCTCGGTCGATCGGCATAGATTTAGACGATCCCTATGAGGTATGGGAATTACTCAGCATTGATGCCGTTATCTCCCTCGAAGATATTCAAGGACAACACCATCGGGTCGCAATCTCGATCGTCGAGAATGAAGCTCGTGCTTACCGATTGATGAAGCAACGGCAAACTTATTCATGGAAGGATGTGCGCGTTGCTCTAGGAATGCACTGCCACTGGGTATTTTGTGTCAACGCAAAGCATCTGCCTGATGACGGGGAATGGATCGATATTCTCTACCATCAGATCGACATACCTCGCGGTTGGTCAGATTGTCGATTAATTAACCTCTAGATTTCATAACAAGCTTAGGGGTTTGTCAACAACTGATGTTTTACAAACCCTTAACCAGTATTCTTCCGCAACTAAGCAGCTATTCAACCTCTGGACTATCTGAAATCTCGCCCAAATCTAGATTGACATCTGCTTGCAAAATCGATTCCTGAGCAGCTTGAGCCAACTCCGCGATCGAACATTGATACAACTCACATAAAACCGCCAACTTATCGAGCGTTAACTTCGGCATTATCCTAGCACTTTTCCAAATTGCCCACTTCACTTTGACTCTTTCTCCTCTATTGCCTTAGCCACAAGCCGCACCACCAAATTACTAACCGATCGATCCTCCTCCTCAGCCCACTTCACCAGGGCGGCATATACCTCTTTAGGAAAATAAACAGATGTCTGTACTCGATCGGGTTGACTCATCAGCTTCAATCAAAATTTTCAGCAAATTCATCGTACCCTCGCAACCTTGCTAGACAGTCAAATAATGTATAGTAGATTTTTATAATGTTTTGTACATTGTAAAAATCATTAAATTATTTGCCAGGTAAAACTCAGAAGCTTGTCTAGCAACAATTACAGGTACAGAAAATGATAAACACACCGCGTAAATTGGCGCAGCGTGAACTCGATTTGATTCAGAAGCTAGCTAATTGTCAGTTCGCCATGACTCCCCGTGAATTTGAAGCTAAGTGGGATGTAACGCGAGTGCAGATGGCAGCTTTATGTAGTTGTTCTCCAGGTAGTGTCAAACGCTGGTTTAAGAGTGGCAGAGGTTATATAGCCCCCAGTCGTTATCACTTACGATACTTGGCACTAGCAGACCTGGTATTTGAGTACTTTGATGAGATCCCACCAGAGCTATCACGATCGATTCTCCAAAGCAGACACTCCGTAGAGGGATTTTAGGCATCCCGCTAGTACCTATTTATTGTTCAATTTGCAGTCGAAGTTTGGTAGATAACATTTCGAGATTGTCTTAGATCGCCGTAAAGATAATACCTATGTCGATCTGAGATCGACATAGCCAAGCGAACATAAAATAAATTCTACTTCCATTTTCATCTGTAAATAGATCGATCGATATTTTTATTAAAATTACTAAGAGCATATTAATACCTGAATTACATACGGCTACGTTATGCAACGGCGCAAAGCTGCGATGTCCTGCTTTAGTTCATCAACAGCCCGATCGATCGCAACTGCCTTAGTCTCAATTGATTTTAAGAGGAACAACATTTCTATCTGCTGGACTGTCATTGAACTAGATGGAGATGGACTAATAACTTCTGTCGTCTCGCCCAACATCCGAATCACCTGCGGTCGTATTTTGGTTAAATCTACGCCAAAAGTTTCCATCACTTTCACCGCCTGATTTTCACTTTCACTAATTAAGCCGAGTAGTAGATGTTCTGTGCCAATATAATTATGCCCAAGCTCCTCAGATTCTGCTTGAGCGAACTCTAAAACACGTTTTGCTTCTGGGGTAAAAGGAATTTCGAGAGCCACAAACCCCGAACCGCGTCCGACAACTTTTTCAACTTCGATTCTGGCATCCTTTAAATTAACTCCCATCGATCTTAAAACCTTAGCTGCGATGCCATTCTCTTCACCAATTAAGCCAACTAGAATTTGTTCGGTACCAACAAAGTTGTGTCCCAATCGCCGTGACTCCTCTTGACTAAGCATGATTACTTTAATGGCTTTCTCTGTATAACGTTCAAACATAACTTGCTTCGTTCTCTGATTAATACAATAATAAACATACTTAAGTTTCTATATCAAAAGAATTAGGATGAATGCCATGATTTATCCAAGTAATTGCTTTCTCTGCACTCGCCATCTCTGGCGGTACTCGGAGAATATGAATATGTGACGTAGATGGGCAAGTCATTTTTAATAATACCATCGGCTCTGTATTGACAATTACACTTCCTCTATTATAAATTTTTTCGATACCATCAATTTTCACCAAGGTATATTCTCGCCAAACATCGAGTACGATAGCATTTAATTCATCACAAATTCTCTCATAGCCAATTTGTGTGACTAATACACGTCTAATCTCTGCGTTATCTTCATCTAATAACCATTTAGGCTCCCAATCACTGATCTTAGTCCAGTATCGACGAGAAAGATTAACACCTAAAAATTTAACTTTATTCAAACCTGGTGCTCTTTGCAGAATTGATAAATCTGTCAAAGGGTTATTATCTAGATTCAACTCAATCAAATTAGTAAGGTCGATGATACTTTCCGGTAATGTTTCTATCTGATTATTTTCTAAATGTAATTCAGTTAAATTATTAAGATTGCCGATACTTTTTGGTAGTTCAGTTAAACTATTGTGTCTTAAATTCAGTTTAGATAGATTACTAAGATCGCCGATACTTTCTGGCAGACTAATTAGGTTATTACGATCCAGATCTAAAGCGGTCAAATTATTAAGATTACCAAGACTCACTGGTAAACTAGTTAACTGATTTTCACGCAGACATATTTGACCTAGTTTTGGAAAATTGCATATACTTTCTGGCAAACTACTTAGTTTGTTGTTTTGTAAGTCTAAATACGTCAAATTGCTAAGATTGACCATACTATTTGGCAGAATACTTATCTGATTATCTCTTAATATTAAACAATCTAATTTCTTAAAATCACTAACGAATTCTGGAATGACAATTAGCTGATTCCATCCTAAATTCAGATAAGTTAAGTTAGTAAGACTACTAATTTTTTCTGTCAAGTTAGTTAATTCGTTTGCACATAAATATAGATGTGTCAAACCGACTAATCTACTAATAACTTTTGGGATGGTACTTAGCTGATTTTTAGATAAATTTAAGTTAATTAAGTTAGGAATATTCTCTATACTTTTTGGCAGATCGCCTAACTGATTACAACTCAAATCTAAATGAGTTAAATTAACGAGATTACCAATACTTTCTGGTAAAGTAGTTATCTTGTTACTTTTCGGAGTTAAGTGAGTTAAATTAATGAGCTTACCAATGCTTTCTGGTAGAGTAGTTAGCTTACCCTGCCTTGGACATAGGTAAGTTAAATTAATGAGATTTCCAATACTTTCCGGTAAACTAAGTAGACTGCGATTATCGTAGAGATCTAAATAAGTCAGACTAGTCAGATCGCCAATATTTTCTAAGTTAGTTAGCCTTGAGGCGCACATGGATAGTTTGGTCAACTTGGTTAGATTACCAATGTCTTTTGGTAATTCTTTAATCCGATCGGCATGATGTAAAATCAAGCTCTTTACATGAGCAATATCATCCAAGTTTTCTGGTAGATCGTGTACCCAAAGACTATCACCTTGCCGAAATGGTTTGCTCGAATCATTAAGGTCGTCCATATTTGATTATGTTAAAATTTTAAATAATTGATAAGATTAATGCACGTCAGATTTGATTTCTATGAATCCATAATTATCTTATTAGAGCAAATTATCGATTCCGCAAGCGGACGTTACACGATCGATTAGTTAACCAGATTCATCCACCATCCACTTCAGAATACCTAAAATCCGCTCGACTGGAATGACATAATATTGGTGAGGATCGATGGTAACATTTTTACCTTCGAGCTTGAAAAACTGCCACCACCTACCGCTGGTTACACTGCCATAGATAACGGAGATTTCGTTACCTTTGCTGGTATTGAACTTCTGAGCAGCAATCATCTCGGCGACACACTGCCCCCAGCCTAGATCTAACCCTTTCTTGTCCGCTTCTACCAGCATTACAATCGGAGCTTTGATAATAGATTGAATTGTCGATTTACTCAGCAAAAAATCGACAACTCCATCTAGACTCTGCTCTGAATCTACATTAAACTCTTGACCAGAAAATAGCTGAACTTGCTCTTGAGTTAATTGCACTACCTCAGCTAAAATCGGACTAACCAAAAGTTCGGATCTAGCTTTAGCGGATTGGGCTGTTTCCGCCAACCGAAACCACTGTTGAAAGATTGTTAAGAACGCTGGTTGTGGATCTGCCGTTGGTAAGAATTCGCAGAAGGGAGCCTCCAGAAGATTTAATTCAAATTGGTCGTTGACAGTTTCGAGGGTGAAGTTGTTATAAGTCATCGATTTCTACTTTCCAATTCAAATACTAAATTGATGATTCGATCGACTCATCGGCTGTTTGCAGTCGGGACTGTCGTTTTTAGGATTATTTACAAGACTGCTGACAGGATAGAGTTTCATCTCACTGGCTGGATAGGGATCGAGTAATACTTGCAACCGATCGATCTTCTCAAAGCTAGGATCGAGCCACTGTGTGTACTCTTTCTCCGCAAGAATTACAGGCATTCGTTCGTGAATTGGTGCCATCAGCTCGTTAGCAGTAGTTGTAATAATGGTACAAGTTTCCAAAACATCTCCACCAGGACTTCCCCATTGCTCGTACAAGCCCGCAAATGCAAATAGTCCTTCATCCTGCAAACCAATAAAATACGGCTGTTTCTGGCGGCTTCCTTCCACCTGTTGCCACTCATAAAAGCCATTGACTGGAATCAAACACCGCCGTTTCCGAAAGGCGGAGCGAAACGAGGGTTTTTCACTTACAGTCTCGGCTCTGGCATTAATTAGCTTGTAGCCGATCTTCGGATCTTTTGCCCAAGACGGAATTAGTCCCCACTGCAAGCTCTTCACTTGGGGATCGTCAGGATCTGGTAATCTCACAATTGCTACCACCGCTTGGGAAGGTGCGACATTGTATCGCGGGGATATTTCGCTGCTTTCAGCCTTAAAAACTGCTGCAATATCCGCTGCTGAACTCACTTGACAAAATCTGCCGCACATAATCCTTTCCTAATTGCTACTATCTAGGATCTTAAAATTACTAGTACACAAATACTTTAACAGTAATGAATACTAGCTGCAAGTGCATTAGTAACGTTTCGCTCGTCCACACAGCGCGATTGAGATTCCAGAGTAAAAACACGTTCGGCGATTCTTAGCGGAGTTGTCGGATGTCCGCTCGGTTGCTATGAGTATGCTTTAAGAAGTCCTCTATTGATGCTGCGCCAAATCCCCACTAGCCGTAAATTCCGTACTCAGCGCGATAGAGAAGTTCTTCGACTTGTTTGGCACCTTTGTCGGAAGACAGAGCCGCCAGCGGGGTAATACCTGCCAAACTGTGCTTGGGAGTTTGCAACCATTTCATCGCCCCTTGGCGATCTTCAAATAGACCGATCGCTTGTTGCGTGATGCGATTAAATCTGTTCGATCGTTGGCATAGCCTCTCCTCTGGAGAATCGACTATCAAGGAGGAGGATTGAGCGGATGGAATCGCGCTGAGGTTCCCTCAGCGTGCGTTCCACCCAGCAGCGACCCAAATCACGCGGAGAGTAGAGGATCATGTGTTGCCCCAGCGGCTCGCGCACGCCTTTGTTCCCCGACGGTTTGCGGATGCGCGCTCTGGAGGTTCCCTCCAGGTATAGCGCACCAAGCAGCGAGGCAAGACAAGCAGAC
>NZ_JANMZA010000170.1:0-3288 GCF_031382685.1 Chamaesiphon sp. OTE_8_metabat_110
CCCCTAGCATCGCTCGAACTCTCGGCGGTTCGGCATGAGCGATTACGACTAATCGCTCGAATCTTCTAAGGACTCGAAAGTGATTCAGTAGTTGCTGGTTCGTCTCTGCTGGTGATAAGTCGCTCCATTCCCCTCGCGATCGTAAAAAGTCTAGTAAGGCTGCTTCGGTAGCCGATAAATACTCCCAGGTACTCGGACGACGGGTAAATAGTTTGGCTCTTTGTCCCAACCAAGCTGTCGGTAGACTACTCGCAGTGGTGGCAAAAGTCCCATCGATCGCATTTTGAGTCGTAAATCCGAGTAAATTAGCGGCATTTACTCCGGCTGGATAGACGCGGGTTTGAGTGAGTTGGTAGGGGAGTTCAGATCGAACTGGTTGGCTGTAACCGAATCGAGTGGGGCGAGGGTGGTAATAATGTCCCTTGCTGATGCGTTGGAGGATACCTTCTTTAACCAATTGGGTGAAGGTTTTAGCAATGGTGGCTGAGGGATAGTCGGCTAAATCTTGATGGTTCCAAAATCTTTCCCCACCAGCAAGAATCCGTTGGCGGATAGATTCAGTCTTGGTTAGGGTTTTCATCGCACGAAGAATGGAATACTAGTCGCTATCTTAAATTTTAAGCTATTTTCCAGGTTTTTAACAAAAAAACTAGAAAAAAGTGTCGAAAACAGCCGAACCGAAAACTGGGTTAAGGGTGAAAACATTGTCCAGCATATCTTTCACTCGCTCGCCCCAAATTGGGAAAATAGTACGCTAAGAGCGTAAAGCTTGCTCCATCTGCGTTTCAAGCTTTCGTGGCACGATTTTACAAGTATCCTGGAGATCGCTACATCTAGACAGAACAAGGCTTTGAGGCTCATCTTGCAGGTTTTTGCTCGTATCCTGTCGCTTACGAATCCCCCTGTTCGAGGGAATATTCAATTTTGGTGGGGATCGGGGGCTGAAACAGGCATTCGGTCGTGAAATCGTGAAATCGAACATCGGAAAAGAAGCATTTCCAGATGTTAGACGAGAATTAGACAAGATTGTCTGAGTGTCTGCTAGTGCTATGATGGGGGAAAGGTTAAAGGGAAAGGGGGAAAGGGGTTTAGCGCGTCGCGCTCTGGATTACCTTAGCCACCAACTATTCTCTCTATCCTTTCCCCTTTCCCCCTTCCCCTAAATATGACCACAGTTCGCACGAACGGCTTGCCGTCTGAGACAGCAATCGCTGACTTAACAGCTCAACAGCAGATAGAGCTGCTGGCAGGACAACATGACATTACCTACCAGACAACACAACTTGATGAGTTAGCAGATACATACTCACGACTTTCTGATGCGGAGGTCGAATTAGATGAGACAGAGCTGCTGTTGCTCGAACTAGATCGGGCAGGAATTCTTACGGGCAAGGACAACGGATTGCTGCATCTTCAGTACTTGCACGAGCGAAAATAATGACCTTCGACCCGTTTCGAGATTTTGAGGCGCGAGGCTACCTGCGGAATTTATATGGTAGTAAAGACGTTGCGGCAGTTAAGGCACTCGAACAAAAGTCATTCAAGAAAAATCTCAGTCGTGCGATCGCGACTTTGGCAAGTACTCAATTTATCGAATACAAGCATATTCTGAGCATCCATCAGACTCTGTTTGGGGATATCTACCCTTGGGCTGGTGAAGACAGATTGGCAACGGCTCCCGATCTCAACATTACTAAGGGTGGCTACGAGCGGATGTTTGCCCATCCACGAGATGTCAGACGTGCTGGCGAATATGCTTTAGATCGGGGTCAAGATTTAGCGTTTATGCGCGAACGACCTGGAGAAGTAATGGGACTGCTAGCTCATGCACATCCATTTCTAGACGGCAATGGACGGACTATTATGGTGCTTCATGCAGAACTGGCATGTAGGGCGAGAATAAGTATAGATTGGGGGCAAACTGATAAGACAGACTATTTAGTTGCACTAACAAAAGAACTCAACGATCCCGAACAGGGACATCTCGATCTCTATCTCAAGCCGTTTATCCGAGATGCAGTAGAACGCAAACAGTCAATATCGGCATTGAAGTCGTTAAAAGGGTTAGGCGAAACAACGATTGGAGAAGAATAGATGCAGCAGTATTTTTAATTTAATTATTGGGAGATTTTATAGAAATGAACGATAGAATCAGTGCTATTATTTCTAATTCTAAGACAAAGAGAGAGTTTCAAGGTCTAGAATTAGAAGCTATGTCGGAAGCTATAAGTTTTGAAGATCGGATGTACGATCTCAATCGGGGTAAAACTTCCAGAAGATTGTTGATACATGGGAAGGACGATCGAGGAGAGGGAATTACTTACTCTATTTATAATCTCTTTCTACATTTAGAATCTGAAAATTATTTACAGAAACAATGCGGTCATTTTCGTGACTGCTTAAATGTGCTAGTAAAAGAACATGGCGGAAAGTGGATTTTATTTGAGGATGGTAGAATCATTCACTCTGCCAGCACTAGAGAGGAGCTAGAAGTAAAGATTCAGTCAGCAAGAGATTCAGATTGCTATCGGCCTGCTGACTTTATTATTTTTGTGCCCAGACGTACCGAAGATCTGCAAGAACAGGCTATGGCAAAACCTAAAAGTAAAGCCGCGATCTCAGTTGCTGAGATTTTTCAAGCTGCTACCGATCTCGAAAAGTTAGAAGTATTCAAAGAAATTTGCGATTTGAGAATTCAATCGATTGGGATTGAGTGTCCTGAAGAGTAATTTAAGGTAGCTGATTGAATTTCCCCACAACAACGCTTGCAAACGGTAATACCCTCAAACCTGCATGGATCGACTCAGCACTGAATATCAAGAACTCCTCATCAGTCTCAAACAGCGGATTCGTACCAGTCAACTTCGGGCAGCTTTAGCTGTCAATCAGGAGTTGATTCTGCTCTACTGGCAAATTGGGAAAGAAATTCTATTGAGGCAGTCCCAGCAAGGTTGGGGTGCAAAAGTCATCGACAGGCTCTCTCGGGATTTGCGAGAGGAGTTCCCTGAACTCAAAGGGCTATCTAGTCGTAATCTCAAATATATGCGAGCATTTGCAGAAGCTTATCCAGAGAATGAATTTGTGCAACAGCTTGTTGCACAAATTCCCTGGGGGCATAATCTCATTCTGCTAGGTCGGGTTAAGGATGATAATGCCAGACTTTGGTACGCACAGCAGGTGACGATTAATGGTTGGTCTCGGAATATCCTGACAATCCAGATTGAAAGCCAACTATATCAACGCCAGGGTCAAGCCGTAACTAACTTTGAAGCAACTTTACCGCCAGAC
>NZ_JANMZA010000186.1:0-9774 GCF_031382685.1 Chamaesiphon sp. OTE_8_metabat_110
GATACCAACTCGCTCGATCGTGCCTTGTAGTTCGTCAGGTAGAGAAATACTCGTAATTTTTACTTTCTGTCCGACCCGAATTTTATTAATATCACTTTGATAAACTTCTACTACTCCATACATTTGACTAGTTTTACCAAGATCGGCGATGCCATTAGTCCCGACTACTTCCCCAGGACGCGCAAAAATTTCCAAGATCTGACCATCTAGAGGCGACTTAATATAAGCTTGCGCGAGATTTTCTTCAGCACGTTTTTGAGATGCGATCGCACTTTTGACATCTACTTCGGCGGACATCACATCTACCGGACGCACTTCAGCAATTTTATCGAGCGTAAATTTACTTTCTTTAATCTGCTGTTGTGTAGATGTTTCAAGCTTGCGTAAATTAGCTTTTGCTTCGATAATTTGCTGCTGTCCCGATGTTTGAATCCGGCGTAAATTGGCTTGAGATTCGGCTAATTGTTGCTTACCGGAAGATTCAATCCGTTTTAAATTTGCTTGAGCCTGATTTACTTTCTGCTGAGCTGTCTGCAAGGTTAGCCGCTTACTATCGCCGCTAGATGCCGACACCGCTCCTTGTCGAGCCAGAGTAGCATAGCGTCTATCCTCAGCTTGAGCGTTGACAAGTCCAGCTTGGGCTTCGGCAATAGCTCCGGTTTGGGCTTCGAGTTGGGTGGCTGTCTCGGCTCTGACTCTGGCAATTGTGGCTTGCTGGGCTTCGATTTGAGTAGCTGTTTCCGCCACAACTCTGGCTAGTGTGGCTTTTTGGGCTTCTATGCCCGTCCCTTGTTCTGCTTGCAACCTCCCAATTGTGGCTTGTTGGGCATTGATTTCGCCCTGCTTGGCTCCAGCTTTGACTTTTACCAGACTTGCTCGGGCAACGTTGACTTTGGCTGTAGCTTCATTTACCGCCGCTTGCAAGCGTCCCTGATTATCCAAAATTGCGATTAACTGTCCCGCCTTAACTGTCGCCCCTTCCTCTACCAACAGTTTCGCGATTTTTACTCCTTCGGTAGATGTCGGTGCAGATAGCTTGATGACTTCCCCTTTGGGTGCCAATCTCCCCAATGCTGTCACGGTTGTGGGCGCGACTACGGCTGTCAATTGCTGCTGTTCCTGTTGCTGCTGCTGCGCTGCTTGCTGTTGGTGGATGTAGATAGGGATACCAATACCGAGCAATGCCATCGCTGCCAAAATTAGCCGCACTCGCCAACTTGCCTTCCACCAGGGCAATCCATCTGATTTTTGCAACATGCTCTTTCGCTGTGAGTTTACTAAACTGTTTAGTAGGTTAGCCGACGATCCAAGTATATTTTAACTAAACGGTTTAGTCAAGTAAGTAAAAAATAGTGATTAGCTGCTTAGAATAGAATGTAGTGGAGAGCTATTGAAAATCAGGTTGACGTAGGCGAGAGATTTGAACGCAGAACATCAGGGGGAAAAAGTCGAGCAGATCCTGCAAGGAGCGATGCAGGAGTTTTTGGCGCGCGGCTATGCGGGTACGAGTATGGAAAAAGTCGCTGCTGCTGCTGGCGTATCAAAACCGACAGTATACAGCTATTTTAAAGATAAAGGAATATTGTTTCAGGCTTTAATTGAAAACTTAGGAGAGAGAAAATTTAAGTCAACTTTTGGAGGTGAACCACTCGTTGGAGAACCCAAAATCGTGTTAAGAGATATCGCTGAAGTTACTTTCAAGAGCTTTGAAGATGAAGAATTTAGCTGCTTTATGCGAACGATCATCGGCGAGTCTGGTCGCTTTCCAGAACTAGCAAAAACATGTGTTGTCAATCTTTTCAAACCTGTCAGTGATGTGGTGTGCAAATATATAACTTCACATCCAGAATTAAAAATATCCGATCCAGAAGCAGCGACTTTACTATTTATTGGAACGCTGGTTTATTATCATATATCCCAAAACATTTTACACGTCAGAGAAATTATGCCGATCGAGCGATCGCGGGTAGTCGATAATCTGATGGAAACGATATTGAAATCGATCGAGAAATAAATCAAATATTTTCATGTGTCGGTTTGAATTTCTGGCTCTGAATCAAAGATAATATCTTCAAATACTCGATCGATTGAGAAAGTCAGATCGATGCTTTTTAGCTCGATAATATCGCCTGCTACATAGCTCAATATCTCCCATCTACCGCGATCGTTTTTACTATAAATATCGATTTCAATCTTCTGTGTATCGACTAAAACATAGTCCTGCAAACTATCAGAACGTCGATAGAAATTAAATTTATCCCGTCTGTCATAAGCTGCCGTACTGGGAGATAAAACTTCAACAATCAGGCAGGGATGAGATATAAACTTAGTCGCGGTTTTGTCTCGTTCGTCACAGGTGACACTAACGTCAGGATATACATAGTCATTAGATTCTGCGATTTGTACTTTAGCATCAGCATTAAGTACTCGACAGCCACTACTTCGTAGATGAATATTGAGTAGAGTAATAAAGTTTCCAGCAATCTGGCTATGATTCATGGTGCCACCAGTCATGGCATAAACTTCGCCATTGAGGTATTCGTGGCGAAGCTCTTGCTGTTCCTCCCAGTCTAGATATTCTGCTGGGGTCAGTTGGGGAAAGTGTTCTTTTGCAGCAATCATGTGCAATCGGGTCAATATGATAGGAAAACTATACCACTATTTGAAATTGGTGTCTGAACTGTGATTAATGATGATTTGATGAGTATCTTTGTTAATCATAGTTCATCGATTAATCGTTCTAATCACAGTTCCAACATTAATTAACTGTCTAAATCTTACAAAAAGAGCCGATCGATCTCCGCTTTAAATCCAGGTAATAATGGTGAAGTCAGCGTATCGCCAGCCAAAAGTGTCGCTACTAATTGCAATTGAGCATCGGTGCGGCGATAGATTTCTAGAGTTTGTAATTGCCAATTGACAATCCAATATTCCTGCACGCCATAACGGGAATATAACTTCAGTTTGATACTTTTATCTCGCTGCTCGTTTTGTGCGCCTAAAGAGAGAATTTCTACTACCAATTCTGGTGCGATCGTCAAATGTCCTGCCTCATCGATACCGCGATCTAATCGCGATTGACTCGCCCATACCACATCGGGAATTACCGCATCTGTCAGGGTAAAAACTAAGCCAGGAGCTTGAAATGGTTTTCCCAGATTAGTCTGTCTCGACCAAAGTTCTAGTTCAAAATGAATGTTACCACTGATACCCTGATGGCGAATATGGGGCGCACGAGTCACAAATAGTTCTCCTTCAATTATTTCATGGCACAACCAGCCACCATTATCCGGCATGGCATCGAGATCTGCGGTTGTCCAGTAGAGGGAATGAGCGACCATCGGTTTTATCTGGTAAAGCTTGCTTTCTATTATACTTGGGCAAATGCCAACGGGTGAATAGTGTCGTAATCGTCGGTACTCTCATAACTAATAAGTTACCTTTATCTTTTGCTAGCTTAGAACAATTATCATAGAGATAGATAACTCTTACGATCGACATTCTCAGTGCCCCAAAATTTAGACCCTGCCGATAGTAACCCCCCATCATTGGTGGGTACCGTCATCGCCGTTCAAGCTAATTTCTGCAACGTGCAGATCGATCCACAGACACCGGAGGTGGGGGGAAAACTCATCTTGTGTACCCGTCGCGCACGGCTGCAAAAGATTGGTGTGAGTGCCATTGTCGGCGATCGCGTGACGATCTCGGAGGTCGATTGGCAAGGTTTAAAAGGTGTCGTAACTGATGTGTTTCCCCGTCATAGTTTGCTCGATCGACCGCCTGTAGCTAATGCCGATCGGATCTTACTGGTGTTCGCGCTGGCAGAACCAGCCCTCGATCCGTTTTTGTTGAGCAAATTTCTCGTCAAAGCCGAATCGACGGGCTTACAGGTCAGCCTGTGCCTGAATAAGAGCGATTTAGTCAGCGACGTAGAGCGACAGGAATGGTGCGATCGGTTGAGTGAGTGGGGGTACCTGCCGATCGTTATTAGTGTGGAAACTGGGCTAGGGATAAAGGAGTTGCAACTAGAACTCGATCGCCAGATTACGGTATTTGCGGGACATTCGGGTGTCGGTAAATCGAGTTTGACTAATGCCCTAATTCCCGATTCTAATATCCGCGTGGCAACGGTTTCGGGCAAACTCAGTCGCGGTAGACATACCACTCGCCACGTCCAATTATTCCCCATCCCGACGGGTGGATCGATCGCCGATACACCGGGTTTCAATCAACCAGATCTGGTGTGTGCGCCGCCGGAATTATCTGGATATTTTCCAGAGATCCGCCAGCGATTGGCGACGGGAAATTGTCAGTTTAGCGATTGTACCCATCGCGACGAACCCAATTGTATCGTGCGGGGCGAGTGGGAAAGATATCCGCATTATCTAGAGTTTCTCGCCGATGCGATCGCCTGGGAACAGCAACTACAAGCGCAACCCAAACTCGAAAATAGTTTAAAACAAAAAAGCAGCACTGGTAAAAAGAAATTTGAGCCAAAATTAGACTCAAAATATCGCCAAATTTCGCGCCATACAATTTTACAATCGCTCGAACAGCTCTCCGAAGAATTTAATGATAACGAGTAAGAAAAAGTCCGTTCGTTCGCGTAGCGTCGGCTCTGCCGAATCGAGACTAAAACAATTAGGTAAAAATGTCCGCCAATCGCTATCGGTATTTCGCTACAGCCGCAAAGCTTTAGATTTAGTTTGGACAACCAGCCATACTTTGACGGTATCACTGGCAATTTTGACTTTAGCTGGGGGGTTATTGCCCAGTACGATCGCGTTTGTGGGTAAATTAATTGTCGATAACGTGGTGCTGGCGAATCAGAGTGGTTTGCAAGTCGATCGACAACAGGCGCTGATGTATGTATTTGTAGAAGCGATCGCGATCGTGCTACTCGCAGCTACACAAAAGGGTTTAGTCGTCTGTCAATCATTACTACGGGTATTATTGGCGCAACGTGTTAATGAATCGATCCTCGAAAAAGCGCTGACATTAGATCTGGCGCATTTTGAGGATTCCGAATTTTATGACAAGATGAGTCAGGCGCGATCGCAAGCCTCCAGCCGTCCGTTATCGCTGATTACCCGCACGTTTGGGCTGTGTCAGTCCGCACTAACCCTGATTACTTTTAGCGGCTTGCTATGGCGATTTTCGGGGTGGGCGGTGGTGGTGCTAATTGTCGCGGCGATTCCGGCGTTTATTGCCGAGACGAGATTTTCCGAACATGCGTTTCGGTTGTTTCGCTGGCGATCGCCAGAAACCCGCCAGCAACACTATTTAGAGACGTTATTAGCCAGAGAAGATTATGCCAAAGAGGTGCAGCTTTATCAGCTCGGTGACATGCTGTTGCAGCGGTACCGGAATATCTTCAACATGCTCTATCAGGAAGATCGCAATCTGACAATTAAGAAGGGCTTCTGGGGCTATTTACTGGGCTTATTTAGTACGGTGGCTTTTTATGGAGCGTATGCTTGGATTGTCTTTGAAGCGATCGCGGGCGTCATTAGTCTGGGTGAAATGACGATGTATGTGGTGGTATTCAGACAGGGACAATCAACTTTTGCATCGGCTCTAACTTCGATCGGCGGCATGTATGAAGATAATCTCTATCTTGCCAATCTCTATGAATTTTTAGACCAACCCATGCCCCAATCGCAAGGTCGAATCACCCAAGGAATCGATTGCGATGGAATTCGCTTTGAGAATGTTTCGTTTAGCTATCCAGGAAGCGATCGACCTGTTCTAAATAATATCTCATTGCATCTACCATTAGGCGAAAAACTCGCGATCGTAGGTGAAAATGGTTCCGGTAAAACTACCTTGATTAAGCTATTAACCAACCTATATACACCCACGAGCGGTAGAATTTTACTCGATGGCGTCGATCTCCAAGACTGGGATGTAGATGTATTAAGACGTAGAATCGGCGTGATTTTTCAGAACTTTGTCCAATACCAATTTACCGTCGGCGAAAATGTCGGCGTTGGTGATATCGAGCATCTTGAAGATCGTAAAGAGTGGGAAATTGCTGCGAGTAAAGGCATGGCAACACCCTTTATCGATGTACTACCTGAAAAATTTGATACTCAGTTAGGTAAATGGTTTAAAGGCGGACAAGAACTATCGGGCGGACAATGGCAGAAAATCGCTCTGGCACGGGCATTTATGCGATCGGATGCGGATATTTTGATCCTCGACGAACCGACTGCGGCGATGGATGCTGAAGCGGAAATGAATATCTTTAACCACTTTCGATCGCTGACTCAAGATCGGATGGTGGTGTTAATTTCTCATCGCTTTTCAACCGTTAGAATGGCAGATAAAATTGTTGTGATGGCAAGTGGTGAAATCATCGAACAAGGCTCCCACGAACAACTATTAAAAGCTGGCGGGCGCTATGCTCATCTATTCTCCATTCAAGCCGCAGGTTATCAGTAAAGATTGTCTGAAAAATCGTGACAACTTTAGATGATTATCAGAAAAGTAGGGTGGGCACTGTCTTGACGCGCTTAACTTGGAGGGAACCTCCTGTCTTACCGCCCTCAACCTGGAGGAAACCTCCAGAACGGGGCGGCGCAAAGCGCGCGTCGCTGCCCACCAATTAGGTTTCAGGCATCATCTATTTTATAAACGATTGCACCCGCTTACTTATCTTTTATGGAAAAACCTTAAAACTCGAACATTTAGCTTGCAAATATTCAGCCCGCAAAAATCGATAAGACAACTGATTGACATCATTATTGCGATTAGCGTGCAAAAATTTAAAGTATTCTTGTTGACGATTTGGATGCTTGCGGATGTATGAATCGATTAGCTCCAGATAGTTAATATCGTTACTCATAAAAGTCCACTCTCTAGACATTGCTACTGTTGTCGATCGGCTCAACTACATCACGATCTCATCATGTTAGCAGCCGATGTTTGGGTGATGTCTCTATTTTATGCTGGCAAAAATCGATCGACTTCAGCTACTTGACGTATGTTCGATATGTTCGATCCCCATTATTCCTAATCCCTAAAGCCTAAAGCCTAAAGCCTAAAGCCTAAAGCCTAATCCCTAACCCCTACTCACCCGATCGAGCAATTGTGATATGTGCTGATAAGTTTGGCTATCGCCGCGATTGAGATAGAGATTAGCCGCTTGATGATAGTCACTAATTGCGCCAGCGCGATCGCCGATTTGATAATGAACTTTGCCCCGTTGGTAATAGGCGGGTGCGTACCGAGGATCGATCGTGAGGGCGGAGCGAAAATCGGCGATCGCCGCCGATAAATCGCCCAAGCTGTGATATGTGCAGCCCCGTTGATAATAGGCTTCGAGATAGTGGGGATTTAGTTCGATCGCGCGGTGAAAGTCAGCCAGGGCAAATTGAGGTTCGTGGTTTGTCGCCAGCAGCCAGCCCCGCTGATAGTAAGCAGCAGCAAAGGTTGGGGACAATTCGATCGCGCGTTCGAGATCTTCGATCGCGCCTTGCACGTCGCCAATTTCGCCCCGCGTAATCGCGCGATTGTAGTATGCGTGCAAATGATTCGGCTCGTAGCAGATGGCGTAAGTATAATCGGCGATCGCGCCATGCCGATCGCCTAGATATTTACGGGCATTCCCCCGATGGTAAGCGGCATAAAAATATTGGCGATCGAGTGCTAGAGTCTGGGTATAATCGTCGATGGCGGCTTGATGGTTGCCAACTTGGCGATGACAAATCCCCCGATTGTAATAGGCGATGACTAAGTTGGGATCGAGATCGATCGCCCGATCGTAGTCGGCGATTGCGTCAGCGATGTTCTCCTCAACGCGGTAAATATTGGCACGATTGCTATAGGCGACAGCAAAGTCCGGATCGAGGGAGATTGCCTTGCTATATTGAGCGATCGCCGCTGCGGACTGGCTCATTTGGCAGTAAGCATTACCTAGATTATTATAAACACTGACAAAATCTGGCTGGAGTTCGATCGCTTTAGTAAAATCGGCAATGGCTAAAGACATTTGCGCGGTTTGCGTATAAATAATGGCGCGGTTATTGTAAGCGATCGCCGATTGGGGATCGATTTTCAATACTTGACTAAAATCGGCAATCGCACCATCGATATCGTCTAAATGCTGTCGTAAATTCCCCCGATTGTTGTAAGCAACTAATAAGCGCGGATTGATGTCGATGGCGAGGTTGTAATCAGCAATCGCTCCTTGTGAATCGCCTAACTGGGCTGTTGCCGTCCCTCGCATCACATACTCGATCGCGGTGGCGGGCTGAGTGAGTAGGTTTTTGCCCTGCTCGAAATCGGTGCGAGGATCGGCATTTGATGGCGAGCCAAAACACGCCCCCAATCCACGTCCGATATAGGCAACACCCAGCTCGGGAGCGAGTTGGACAGCGGTATCAAAATCCGTCCAAGAGCCAGCATAATCGCCGATAAAACGCCGCGCATTGCCCCTACCACAGTAGGCATCAACACACTGCGGATCGAGGTCGATTGCCCGATCGAAAGCGGCGATCGCTTGTTGGCAGTTACCAATTTCATAGTATTCCGTCCCCCGATCGACCGACAAGCGGACGTGTCTGGCAATTTCCGTGCGCGTATCCGCTGGCGAATTTTGTACCAACAGTTGGGGAATCAAGCTGACTACCGTTTGCCAAGCGGCAAATACTGAGGGGTAGCCATCCTCGGGAGTGGTAGTAATGAGTCGATCGCAGATGGCGATTAATTCTGGTCGATCGATCTGAGTCGCTAGCTCGTGCCATCGATCGAGTTGGCTGGCTGTCAGCGGGATTCCACCCGCACCGATAGCAGCAGCAATCGCAATTTCGCCGATCGTGCGGAGATCTTGCCCCAGTGGAGAAACTATGGTAGCGCCTAGATCCGGTGCAGCGATCGCCATCGGTAAGCAGATCGGGACGAGTTTGCCATCGACCTGACGCCGGACGAGCTGACCGATTGACAGCGGCTCCCAGCTCACTTGACAGCTTTCGAGATCGCGCAATACTTCCAATAAGTTTGCGAGTAACATCACTAGTTGCGATTGAGTCCACACGCGCTCGGCTGCTAACTCTTGCACCAACGGCACCCCGATCGCGAATTCTCTGACGACGTAAAACGCGCTCTCTTCCACAAAATAACTATAGACGGTCGGCAACCGATCGACCCGACCACTTAATTCATACAGAGCCTGTGCGGCATTTATGGCTGGTTGCCAGTCAGTCGCGGCAGCGATAGTTTCATTAAGTCGTTGATAACGGTGAATAACGCATTTGAGTTGGAGATTGCCAGGAATCTGGAGATCGATCGCCAAGTAAGTCGTTACAGCTCCATCATTCCCCAATTGTTCGAGGATCTGATAACGCCCTTGAAGAGTAGATCCGATCGGATTCACTGTGCTTATGCTCCTACCACTCACTTGCAAATTTTTCAAAGTATACTGCCACTCGATTACCAATTATGTCTATCTTGACACATCGATCGAGCGATTTCGAGTACATACCACTTGACAGTCATTGTGAGTGGAGATGGGAGATGGGGGGACGGAGTGACTGGGAGACTGGGTAACAAGAAGATTAGCTAGATTAACCTCTTACCTCTTACCTCTTACCTCTTACCTTTTATCTCATACCTCTTACCCTCTACCCTTTACCCTGCTGAAGACTAATAATCTGTGCTGGCTCAAATGCGCCAAATTCAGTAATAATTGCCTGAATCAAGTGAGCGGGAGTTACATCAAAAGCCGGGTTGTAGAACTCTACCCCAGGTGGACAGACGATCGTTTCACCGATT
>NZ_JANMZA010000523.1:0-4016 GCF_031382685.1 Chamaesiphon sp. OTE_8_metabat_110
TCTCGCCATCCGCACCAGTGCCCTATTCCATAGCGTCAATGTCCCCGTCTACATCGATGGCTTAGTCCGCGAAGTCACCGACTTATTCCAAACGCAACTAGAATTACTCCCAGCCGCCGTCCAAAACTTCGCCAAAACCCAGTCCCCCTTCTTTAGCGAAAAATCCTCACCGCGCATCATCTCGATCGCGTCCCATAAAGAACGTCCCCTCGCGATCGCCCACCCCTCAGTAATTATCGCCAGTTCCGGCATGTTGACAGGTGGCGCGAGTATCGGCTACGCTAAAATCTTATTAGAACGGGAAAATGCCGCCGTTTTTATCTCCGGCTATACCGACGAAGAATCCCCAGGACGCTTTTTGCAAAGCCTAGAGCCAGGAAGCGAAATCGAACTCGACGGAACCCCGCTCACAGTCAGAGCCAAGATTCAACGCTTCAATCTGTCCGCTCATGCCGATCGAGTCGGAATTACCCAAGTCATCCACCGCGTCAATCCCCAACACCTGATCCTAATTCACGGTTCCCCATCCGCCCTCCACGAACTCTCTCGCGCTGGCGACTTGCGGGATAAATATTGGATTCACATCCCCGAAGTTGGCGATACCATTACCTTCGGCGAAGCACCCGAACACCTCTCCAAAGCCCAAGTAGCACGCGTAGATGCGGGACAAGAATTTGAAGTCGAAATCGAAGCCGAATTCGATGGTGCGTGGCTGCGAATCGCCGATAGCGTCCTCGAAGATCCCCGCTGGCAACATTTAGCCGCGACGGGACTATTATCAGCAAAATGGACGAAAGGTGGCTTGATGCTCAAACCCGCCAGTCATAAGTCGATGGCGGTGGAAAGTGCGATCGCCAGTGGTATAGATTGTTGTGCGGTATGTGAGTTTTTCGACGGTTATCTCTGTCGCGGGGAAGAGAGTCCCCTGTATAAACGCGATGTCGATCCGACTGCGAAATGTCCGATATTTGTTCGTCAAGTTGTGGCGGTTGAATCGATAGCTAATGGTGAGGAATCTTTGGTAGATCCTTCGATTCTCGTTCCAAGACGCTCCGCGAGCGAGGAAATCGTGGATCTGGATGAAAATGAAAATTAGAAAAGTGCCGATCGATATTAGCGTTATCATAGATAGCTGAAACATCAATCTCAGAACTCAAGACAACTAATCATGCAAGTAGTTATCAGTCCCCAATCCCTCCTAGAAACTGGTATCAGAGTCGAAAAAGTCGATGACTTACGGCTGTTCAAATTTACAGACGAGCTTCAAGATAGACTTGAAGAATTGATGTCCAAAAATCAGTCCGCAGTACTCACGACTACCGAACAGGAAGAATTAAATAGTATCAGCGAACTCGATCGCATATTCACATACCTCAATTCTCTATTGGTTGCCCAAAAATGAGTGTAAGTGAATTTACTAAAAAATATGTTCGTAGCCGAGCAGGTTATTTGTGTGAGTATTGTCACTCATCAGAAAAAATCAGTGCTTCTCGCTTTACGATCGACCATTTGCAGCCGCGATCTCTAGGTGGTGTAGACACAGAAGAAAATCTCGCACTTGCCTGTAATCGTTGCAACCAAAATCGATATAATTTTGTGGTCGGACGCGATATTGAAACATCTACTATTTTACCGCTGTTTAATCCACGAAATCAGTTGTGGCAAGAGCATTTTATATGGTCGATCGATGCAACTAGAATTATTGGAACTACTGCGGTTGGGCGAGCAACTTGTGACAGGCTAGACATAAATGATGACAAGTACAAGGGAGAAAGGTCGATCCGCGAAGCTCGTGCATTATGGCTCGAAGCAGGCTGGCATCCACCAGAAAACGATCCTCGGCAATTAGAAGTTTAAACTCGACATCGAGAAAAGTTAGCAAATTCATGATTACGAACATTGATGAACTAAAATCAGAAATTATGAGAAGAGGGATTGCTAGGGAAGAAGATTTAGTGGGTTGTGACGATCGAGAGTTAGAATCGATCGAGCAGCAATATGGAACGCTACCACTAGCTTACAAACAAATCATGAAACTTCTGGGTGGTCGCGCTCGCAAATGGTTGTGTATTAGTGAGTATGAAGACTTCGATCTATCAAGAGCAAAGCACTTGAGCAAGTGGATGCAAGAAGATGATTACTTAATAGATGAGACAGGTGCCAGTATTAGTAAACTAAAAAATGTTTTCTTTATATAATGTTGAAGGTAAAACCGAAAGCAGTACCAGAAGTTAATACATCATTTTGGCAAAAGCTATTCGGCAAATAACTAACTAACGATCGATGATATTATGAACTGGCTTGCTCACATCTTACTATCAGAACCAAATGTTGAGAATCGCTTAGGTAACTTATTGGGCGATTTGGTGAAAGGTAAAGACTTAGATCGACTCAATTGTAACTTAAGGCGAGGTATCAGTAGGCATTACGCGATCGACAAATTTACCGACAACCATCCAATTGTCAAAATCAGTAAGAAAAGGATCGATAAAGAATATAGTAAGTTTGCAGGCATATTAATCGATGTTTTTTACGACCATTTACTAGCAAAAAATTGGGCGATATATTCCGATACTATCTTCGCTGATTTTACGGCAGAGATATATGAATCATTTCAAAAATATTCAGGCGAGATTCCACCAGCGGCTAGACAAATAATCGGGTATATGGTGGATGGTGATTGGTTAACTAGCTATCGACACTTATCTGGTGTAGAACATGCTCTAGCTCGGCTCGATTATCGAATTAGAGCTAGGATGGGTGACAGAGTTAAGCTGGTTGATGCGATGCCAATACTGGAACGGGAGTCGATCGATCTCGAACGAGATTTTCATTCTTTCTTTCCACAATTACAGCACCACATTAAAGATGCGATATTTCAGTAAGTTTGAGTGCGATCGAGATCTCGTTAGTTATGAGTCAATAATTTCGCTATTTTTCCACACGCGATCGAGTTTTTATGAGAAAATAAAGTTAGATGAGCTTGCAAGGCGATGCAGCAAGTAGTCGATTGCTCTAACCCGATCGTCACTGGCATTACATGTTATATCAATTCCGACAATTGCTGTGGCAGCAGCGAAAGTTCCTTATTATTTTTATTGGCCTGCTAGTTGGCATTTTTTTTAGCGTTCAATTATTTATAAACTTTCAAATTATTAATTTAACGATCGCGGCTGGGCCAGCTAGATCGGAGAGTTATCAACTGGCGCAAGCGATCGCTTACCAATTAGTGGTCTGTGACTCTAAAATCAGATTGCAAGTGTTAGAAACCATCGGCTCAGATCGAAGTCTCGAATTATTACAAACTGGTAAAGTCGATCTAGCATCGATCCCGGTTAATAATTCGGTATCTTCGACTGTCAAACTAGTTTCCTATTTATTTAACGACTTATTTCATATCGTGGTGTCCGAAAAATCTGGCATTAAACAGATTGCCGATCTCAAAGGCAAACGGATTGCCATCCCGCCTGTCGAAGATCGAGCGAATGATTTTTTCTGGATTTTACTCAAACATTATCGCTTATCCGAGCGAGATGTCCAGGTGCAATCGCTCACTGGAGCCGCTTCGGATGAGGCTTTTTTAGCAGGTAGCATCGATGCAGTGTTTCGATTGCGTCCGGCTGGCAATAAATTTATTCAAAAATTAGTGCAACAAGGTAGAGCGAGCATTATCCCGATTGCCTAACGGCAGGCTGCGCCAACGATCGAGCAGCGGCACTCAAAATTCGTTATCCAGAATTTGCACCTGCACTCCTACCCAAAGGTGTTTATCAAGGTAATACTGCTGCTCCACCCCAAGATTTACCGACGATTGCCGTGCAGCGCATGTTGATTGCCAATAGTCGAATCAGTACCGAAGCTATCTATGAGCTGACAAAGACAGTCTATGAAAACCGTCAGGTCTTGATAAATAGAATGCCGCTAGCAAATGAGATCTCACCACCCGATCGTCAGGACGGATCGCTCATTCCCATTCACCCTGGCGCATTAAACTATTACAATCGTTCGGAGCCAGA
>NZ_JANMZA010000262.1:0-13577 GCF_031382685.1 Chamaesiphon sp. OTE_8_metabat_110
CGATCGTCACAAATTTTCACCATTATCCGCAACTAGCTCAATCTGCCCTCTTGCGGGTACACCGCATCCAAGCAACCTTGGGCGTACCGATTACCACGGCTGCTGGCGATAAGTTAGGCACGCTATCGATTTTTGATTTTAAACCGCGCCAATTTAGCGATCGCGAAATCGATCTCCTCCACCTTGTCAGTCGCCTCGTCGCCAGCGAATTCGAGCGGAAGTTATTAAGTCAAGCACAATTAAATAATTGGGTGGGCAATCTCCAATATCGCGCTCCGATAGGATTTGACGATCCGGGCGTCGCCGCTGCATATGACGAGCGCAAAGTCTCTACCAGCAACAAAATCGAGCCTCTACGACTCAATGCGATCGAGCCAGCAATTACCGCTGCCTCAGCCGCATCCGCAGTTCCAGGTCAAATTCAGTCGCAATTACTGACTCATTTAGCCCAAGAACTGCGGACGCCACTCACCTCCGTCCTGGGAATGGCTAGCGTCTTACAACAAGAAGTCTATGGCGCTTTAACCAGCAAGCAAAAAGATTATTTAGGAATTATCCACCATAGCGGTCAACAGTTAGTCACCCTTGTCGATGAGATCTCCCAATTAGGTGGACTCGTCGGCGACACCTCCCGCACCGAAAATTCTGCGCCGCAACTGGCACTCCAATCGGTAAATCTTGAGCTGCTATGCCAATTGGCGCTTCAGAGTCTAGAGCCGCTAGCCCAAAAAAAACAGCAGCACATCAAATTAGCACTAGCGGCAAATACTAGCACCACCTGGATGCTAGACAAAGACAAAGTACGTCAAATCGTCTACTATCTGAGTCTGAGTTTAATTCATGCCAGTGCCACCGCTTGCCACATCTCGATCGAGATTGCCCAGCTCGCCGATGCTCTCCAGATGCAGATCGTCACTAACGATTTTGACGCTCTGCTCGCGCCCTTTCCGGCATCCCCGCAGGCTCAGAATGCTCAGATCGGTCAGGATCTGCGGATTAGCCTGGGTTTAACACTCAGTCATACGCTGGCTGCGGCACATGGCGGCACGATTTCCTCTAGCCCCAGTGGTAATGGTTATCGACTCACCTTACCGCTAGTCGCTAGTCCGACAATGGCAATCGATCGCGACGCAATTGTGATGTGATAGGCTGATACCTGGCTTCAGATCTACACAACTGCAACCATGTCATCATCCACTGCCCAAATCAAACTCCTGATCGTAGACATTGATGGCACGATCGCGGGAGAATCCAATCAAGTCAGTCCCCGTGTCAAAGCAGCAATCTCAGCCGCGCAAGAGCGTGGTGTCCGGGTAGGGATTGCGACAGGTAGAATGTATAAATCGGCCCTCCGGTTTCATCAGGAAATCGCCGCAGACATGCCGATTATTGCCTATCAAGGCGCTTGGATTCAAGATCCGGCTACAGGTACCATTCACCGTCATTGTCCCGTACCTGTCGATATTGCTAGGGAACTGGTCGATTATTTCGAGCAACCGACACTCTTGGATAAATTATCGATTCATGTTTATCGCGATGATTGTCTGTATGTGCGGAAAATTAACCCCGACACTGAGCTATATGTCGGGCGGAGTGGGATTGCTGTCACTCCAGTTGCCGATTTACGAACGATCTTGACCGAGCGACCGACTAAAATACTCGCGATGTCGGAGGATACTACGTTAATTCAAGACCTACTCCAAGATCTGCGCCGCAAGTATACTGTCGATCGATTGCATGTTACTACCTCGGTACCGATCTTTCTGGAAACGACCCAATCGGGTATCGATAAAGGCAATGCGATCGACTATGTAGCTAAAAACTTACTCGACATCACCGCCGAGAATGTCCTGGCGATCGGTGATAACTATAATGATGTGGAAATGCTAGCTTATGCCGGGATCGGTGTCGCGATGGGTAACGCCCCCGCTGATGTCCGCTCTCTTGCTGACTGGGTGGCTCCACCTGTCAGCGCGGATGGTGTTGCGGTCGCGATCGAGAAATTTATTCTCAATTCCTAAGTTGCCGCTACCAAACCAACCGGAATCTCTTGTCTTTAAAATAATATAAAACCAAAAAGAAGACCGACGACTGGCCGTGTTTCGTCTCGGTCTTCTTCTTGATTCGCTCCTCACACTCCATCAATAATACTAGACTCTACAAACTCTTGTCAATACTTTACAAAAAATTAATTATTGATGGTCGCAGATCCACGCGATCTCGATCGGTGCAAAATCGATAAATCTCAACCTCAGCAACGATTACAGCTTGAAGATCTCCACTTTTACCTCATCTAAACAAGCGATCCCCGTCGCAATTTCAGTCACAAACTGTCTCTGGTTTGACTCGATCGGGATGAGAATCCCCATCGTACTTCCATTATAATTTAGAAATCTTTAGCTCCTAAGTTCAAACAGTCTCATGGTATCGATCTCCGCCGCCCATCCCACCAGTCGCCAGTATTTGCCCCCAACGACTCCCGACGCATCCCCCAACCAGCATATTCTCCCCCTGAGTGCCAAAGTAAACGACAGGGATTGTCTCGAAGTTGGTGGCTGCGATGTAACCGAGCTAGTCCAACAATTTGGTTCGCCACTATATATCCTCGACGAGCAATCGGTTCGCGTCGCTTGTAGACAATATCGGGACGGGTGGCAGAAATATTATCCAGGCGAATCTCTGGTAATATATGCCTCAAAAGCATGGAGTTGCCTGGCAATCTGTGCGATCGCGGGTAGTGAAGATTTAGGGATCGATGCGGTATCTGGTGGTGAAATTCTCACGGCGATTAAAGCTGGCGTGAGTGCGGCGCAAATCTACTTCCATGGTAATAATAAATCAGTTGCCGAACTCGAACTCGCGATCTCAAAAGACTGTAGAATCATTGCCGATAACTGGCTCGAACTGGAAAATATTGCCCATATCGCCAGCATCGCAGGCAAAAATGTCCCCGTGATGATTCGGCTCACGCCAGGAATCGAGTGTCACACCCACGAATATATTCGCACCGGACATTTAGATAGTAAATTTGGTTTCGATCCCAATCAACTCGATGAAGTCTTCACCTGGTTGAGCAAACAAGCTCATATTACCTGTATCGGCGTTCACGCTCACATCGGCTCTCAAATCTTCGAGCAACAACCTCACCAAGATCTCGCAGGCGTGATGGTGGAGTGGTACAAACTCGCTCTCAGCCACGGTTTACCCATCAGCGAGATTAATGTCGGTGGTGGTTTGGGTATCAAATACACCGAAGCCGACGATCCGCAAAGCATCGACGAGTGGGTAAAAAACGTCGCTACTGCCCTCAAAATCGCCTGTGACACGCATGGAGTTGCCTACCCGCGCGTTTTATCCGAACCCGGACGTTCGTTGATTGGGAGTAGCTGTGTCACCGCCTACACCGTCGGCGGTAATAAAACCGTCCCCGGAATTCGGAAGTATATCAGCATCGATGGTGGCATGTCCGACAATCCCCGCCCGATTACTTATCAGTCCCAATATCGGGCGATGATTGCGAATAAAATGTCCGCACCGATGACTGAAACCGTCACGATCGCGGGCAAGCATTGCGAATCAGGTGATATCTTGATTAAAGATGCCCAAATTGCTGTTTCTGTACCGGGAGATATCTTGGTAGTTCCCGCGACGGGCGCATATAACCATAGTATGTCTTCCAACTATAATCGGATTACTCGTCCGGCAGCAGTCTTGGTGAAGAATGCCGAAGCAAGTATCATCATTGAGCGTGAAAACTACGACGATTTGTTGAGGTTCGACAGGTTGCCCGAACGGTTAGTGAAGTAGCTAAATAACGATCGGGTTATAATATAGACAATTTAGTTATTTAAGCCCTGTCGATTGTGCCAGCTAAAGACGTTTTCCATGATGCAGTCAGACATGCGCTAGAAAAAGAACAGTGGATAATTACTGACGATCCACTGTTCTTGCGCTTTGGTGGGGTCGATATGTACATCGATCTCGCAGCAGAACAATTGATGACGGCTGAAAAGAATGGTGAAAAATCGCTGTTGAAATCAAAAGTTTTATCGGTGTTTCGGCAACAACAGAATTTAGTACCGCACTAGGACAGTTTCTTAAGTATCAGCTTGCATTAGAAGAAGAACAGCCCGATCGTATTCTATATCTTGCTATACCTATAGATGCCGAGCGAAGTTTTTTTACCTCAGAATTACCCCGCCGATTGGTAGAGAAATATGGTGTCAATCTAATTGTCTACGAACCAGAAGAAGAGGCGATCGTTAAATGGCAAAAACAGACGAATATCGACAGCTAGTTCGGACTATTTTGACTGAATATAGTCAAATCAAATCGGCAAATGAAGAAGTAGATGCTGAATTAATATTCGATCTAGAACGCGATCGATATCAACTAGTTCATGTCGGTTGGTCGCGCAAGCGCAGGATTTATGGTTGTGTTTTACACTTAGATATAAAGGATGGTAAAATCTGGATTCAGCATGACGGTACGGAAGTAGGTATCGCCAACGAACTCATCGCCAAAGATGTACCCAAGCACGACATTATCATTGGGTTCCACTCTCCATTTAAGCGGCAATTTACTGAATTCGCAGTGAACTAATATTATTATAAAAGTAGGGGTAATTCATGAATTACCCCTACTTTTATGTGCGATTCGATCGAACTAATTATTATCTGTATTTATCGGCATCAAGCGATTTAGTGATAGCTGTAACTCAGCATTAAATTTATAAATATCATTTAAATCTCCAATTGGTTGTTTGATTTCTTTTGCACTCTCATCTAGAAAGCCAATATATTTTTGTTTGGAATTAAACCAAAGACGGCAAAGAGTCTTTGTGGGTTTGCCATCTAGACACACTCCAAAATATTTTTGAGTGTCTTTATATTGAATTCGGTTTGGTTCTACAGCTTCTCTTAGTAGAGATTTAATGATAAAAAATCCTTCCAATTCTTCTTCCGTCGTGACGATCGCATCTTCAGCTTTAATTAAATCTACTACAGGTAGTTGAATCTTAACTGTATGTTCGCTACGATCTTCTACTTCACGTTCGATAACAGATCTGAGCGTATCTGTGATTCGATCGCTGATTAGTTGATTTATTGAATCTTTAGTAATCTTAGTGAACTTATCAATTACACCTGACATGATTTTCCCTGAGTATACTTGAGACACAAAGAACTTTACAAATTCTGGTGATGGTTCCAAAAGCTGCTCGGACATAATCCGTTTAATTTCTTTGGTATACATCAAGTTACTGGCGGTGCTTTTCAGTTCACTGGAATTGAATACAGATTTAGAAAAACGTTTCAATTCAGCCACATTAGATTCTTGAATATCTTGCATATTAAATTCAAAGAAAGGCTTTGAATCCATCGCATTTGGTTTTTCTAAATCTGTGTAAAAACGATAGATAATACCATTAGTCAAAATTCCAAACATGGCATCAGTTGAAGACAGATACCGATACAACTGAGAGCCGTGTCTTGGATGATCTAATTCGTGCCCACACCATTTACACTCAAACAAGATGACAGGTTTACCATCAACTAAAATTGCATAGTCAACTTTCTCACCCTTCAAGCCTATAGCATCAGCAGTATACTCAGGACAAACTTCAGTGGGATTGAAGACATCGTAGCCCAACGCACTAAGCAATGGCATGATAAAAGCATTTTTAGTGGCTTCTTCCGTCTGAATTTGTTCGCGTAGCTTCGAGATTTGCTCGCTGATTTGCTTAATTCGATCGATAAAGTCCATTATATTCACAAGTATAAAATATATACTTAGAATGCCCTAGAGTTAATCACAAGTAACGTTTAAACTTAACAATACCAATATTCGATCGATCTCAGATCTGTTAGCGATAATTTGTAAATTGCAACGCCACAGGTAGATCTTCTTGCTTCATCCGCTGCATCACTGCTTGCAACTCATCTTTATCCTTTGCGGTAACGCGGACGACATCGCCTTGAATCGAGGGTTGAACTTTCTTAAACTCGTCCCGAATTAATTTAGAAATCTGCTTGGCAATCTCCTGAGTGAGACCTTTTTTGAGTGTAACTTCTTGACGAACTCGATTGCCGCTAGCTGAATCGATGTTGCCGTAATCAAAAATTTTGAGCGATAGATTACGTTTGATCGCTTTACTTTGGAGCATATCATGAACTGCTGTGAGTGTCATTTCACTGGCAGTATTGATGGTAATCTTATCTTCTGCTAGTTCGACAGTCGTTTGGGTATCTTTGAGATCGTAACGGCTGATAATTTCGCGATTGGTTTGATCGAGGGCGTTGACTAATTCCTGTCTGTCAAAATCGCTGACAATATCAAAGGAGAATGTAGATGCCATAGGGGTGCTTGGTTGAGTAGGATCTGTGCTTAGTTGGGGAAGGCTTTAGGCTTTGGGTGTTAGGTATTAGGGTTAAGAGAATTTAATTAGTTAAACCTAGATTTTACATGCAGTCCCTAAAACCCAAAGCCTAAAGCCTAGAGCCTAGAGCCTAATTCATGGTGCTGGCGATACTCATGGACATGAGCGTATAGATAGCGACGGAGCCGACTCCAAACATTAACGATCGACCGATCGGGAAATTGATGATATAAAAGATTGAGTAAAGTAGGCGGGCTGCTGTAAAACCGATCGCGCAATTGACTACCGTTGAGGAATCTTGTTTGGTCGTGTATGCCATTAATGCGGCTGCACTATACAGTATAAATGCTTCCCATGAATTTTGATGCGCCCAAGTTGCTCGCTGACCATAATCTGGCAACTTATCAAATGCAGCGCGTGGAGCGGAAATATCGAACCCGACTTGAAAGCGGGTAATCGCGACGACTAAATATGGAAAATAAACTAAAGCTGCGGCGGCGGCGATCGAACCGAGTAAGATTGTAGAAGTGGAAAGATTGGCGAAATTCATAACAGCAGTTTGCGGTCGGAAATCTAAGTAAGAGTAAATGTTAGGGGAAGAAATTTAAACCGCATCCTCACAAGAATTTGCCTGTAGGGTGGGGGATGTTTAAACCCCCAGTTTAATTACTAAACCGATGGATAAAATAGTTAGTCGAAATAGAACAGAGTGACAACCTTGCGCTGTTCTTCTGCCTCGTGGCAAGTTTGCAGCAGGGTATCGCTATCGTGGAAGGCAAAACAAATCAACTGCTGACAGCGAGAGACAATTTCCTGATTGCACAGTGCGCTGGCTTCGCCCAATGATAGATCGTCATTGCCAGGATTTTCGACTAGGTGCATCACATTCGATAGCTGATCCTGCGATTCTTGGGGTTGACGAGCTAGACTTTGAGGCAAAATCACTGTCAACATGTCGCGGTTAGCTCTAATCGCCCCCCGAATCGCCGCAGAATTGGTACCAGTGGCACCAGAAGTAATCAGCCGATTACCAGATAGCACCAAGGCATAGCTCATCATCTCGATCAGATGTTGATGAGTAATCGGGACGTGACGGGAACCCAGTAATGCAATTTTCTTGGAGCCTGTCTGTTGAATCGTGGCTAGCTCTTGGGCTAGGGTATCGATCTCAGATACGTTAATCAAAGACTGTGAATGGCTTAACAACTTAATTATTTTAGCATACGCTCAAAGGATAAACTAGGCAGCCTTACATCTTGCACTAGCGGCGAAATACTTAGTGAAGTGGGGGAAAGGGAAAAGGGATAAAATGAGCCATTCATCCTTTACTCTAACATCGCTAATAGTAAATACATATTGTTGCAAGATGCGATCGGCCCCGGAAGCTTGGCATCAAGATAGAATACAGGGGAGTAGATTCTTTACTAAACTCGATCGTATGCAAGCCGCCGCCACTCCACCTTTAAAGCTCACCCATCGTCCACAATTGCTCGCGCCTGCGGGAAATTGGGAATGCGCCAAAGCGGCGATCGAAAATGGTGCGGATGCCATCTATTTTGGATTGGAGCGGTTTAATGCCCGAATGCGGGCGGAAAACTTTACCGAGGCGGATTTGCCAGAATTGATGGCGTGGTTGCATCAGCGGGGCGTCAAGGGCTATGTCACGCTCAATACGCTGGTGTTTCCGCAGGAGTTACCTGCGGCGGAGCAATACCTGCGGAGTGTAATTTTAGCTGGGGTAGATGCCGCGATCGTTCAGGATGTGGGATTGTGTAAATTAATCCGCCATTTATCGCCAGATTTCCCGATTCATGCTTCGACGCAGATGACGGTGACGAGTGCGGCGGGGGTAGAATTTGCTCATGAATTGGGGTGTAATTTAGTTGTCTTGGCGCGGGAATGTTCGCTGAAGGAAATTAACAAGATTCAGGAGCAATTAGGCGATCGCGAAATCTCGATTCCGCTGGAAGTATTCGTACATGGGGCGTTGTGTGTTGCTTATTCAGGACAATGTTTGACGAGTGAATCTTTGGGCGGTCGATCGGCAAATCGGGGCGAATGCGCTCAAGCTTGTCGGATGCCTTACGATCTGATTGTGGACGATCAACTATATCATTTGGGCGATCGCAAGTATTTACTCAGCCCTCAAGATTTGGCAGGATTGAATGTCTTGCCGGAAATTATTAAAAGTGGTGTTAGTTGTCTCAAGATTGAGGGACGATTGAAGACGCCCGAATATGTGGCGAGTGTAACGAAAGTGTATCGATCGGCTGTCGATCGAATCGTTGCCGATTTAGGGGTAGCTGTTGAGCCAGCCCAAGATTTATATAATCTCGAAATGGCATTCTCGCGAGGGCTGCATACGGGCTGGTTTGAAGGTATCGATAATCAGGCTTTAGTACATGCTAGATTTGGTAAGAAGCGCGGGGTATATCTAGGCGAAGTTACACGAGTTTATCCCGATCGCGAGGCAATTACCATCGAACCAATTTCACCAATCAAAGCTGGCGATGGAATCGTATTTGATTGCGGACATCCTGAAGATAGAGAAGAAGGCGGGCGCGTTTACGAGGTATTTAAAGGCGATCGAGAAGAGGTGATGTTAACCTTTGGGCGGGGGATGGTAAACTTTCGTCAGGTATATATCGGTGATAAAGTTTGGAAAACTAGCGATCCAGAATTGGATAAACAAGTTCGCCAAACTTATGCAGGCGATGTGCCTAAGTATCAGCGTCCGATCGAGTTAGAATTGCATGGCGAAGTTAACCAACCATTAGTCGCGATCGCGCGTGATGAAATGGGTGCTGTGGTGCAAGTAGAATCGGAACTATTATTAGTCCCAGCTCAAAATCAACCGCTGACTACTGAGAAGCTAACCGCTCAATTAGGACGATTGGGTAATACCCCTTTTTGCTTGGGAAATCTCACTAATCATGTAGTTGGCGATCTGATGTTACCAGTCAGCGCCCTCAATCAACTCCGCCGCGAATTAGTAACTAAATTAACTGAGGTTCGCAGTAAACCGAAATCGTGGCAATTATCGCCGACAAATAAATTAGCAGACTTATTACCGAAAGTCACCCAGGCATATTCTAACCCACCTCAACTAATTACCTTGGTTCGCAAATTAGATCAAATTCCAGCGGCGATCGAGTCTGGTATTGCTACCATTTATTGCGAACTTGAAGATCCGCGCAAATATCGCGAAGCAGTCCAATTAGTGCGGGCGGCTAAACAATATCAAAGTAATCCAACCCAAATATTTGTCGCCCCACCACGGATTACTAAACCGGGTGAAAATTGGATCTTGGAGCAAGTGCGATCGAGTGATGCTGATGGTTATTTAATTCGCAATTACGACCATCTGGAGTTTTTAAAAAATGAGCGGTGTGTGGCTGATTTTGCCCTAAACGTCGCCAATCCGCTGACGGCTGACTATTTCTATCAAAACTACACTTTAGACCGCCTGACGGCTTCCTACGATCTGAATATCGACCAATTAACCGCCCTGATTCGCAGTTGTCCCCGCGACTGGTTTGAAGTCACGATTCACCAACACATGCCAATGTTCCACATGGAGCATTGCGTTTTCTGTGCGTTCTTATCTGAAGGTACAGACTACACCAACTGCGGTCGTCCCTGCGACAATCATCAGGTCAAATTACGAGATCGAGTCGGTACCGAACACATCCTCCAAGCTGATGCTGGCTGTCGAAATACGGTGTTTAATGGCATGGCGCAAACTGGAGCGGAATATATCCATCGGTTAGTAGAATTAGGTGTCTATAATTTCCGATTGGAGTTTGTCAATGAATCGCCGCAAACAGTGAGCGAAACGATCGGGTATTATCAACAATTATTAGGCGGTCAAATTAGTGGTGCCCAATTGTGGCAAAATCTTAAATTGAGCAGTCAGCTCGGTGTCACTCGCGGTTCTTTGGGAGTATAGCAATAGGTCGATAGCTATGTCTGTCAAGATGTTCTGAGTTTTAGTTTGCAAAGGCGGACATCGCTGTTTCAAGCAGTATTTTAGCGGAGGATTTATGGCGATCGATCTCCTGTTTGCCTTGAAACTTATTTCGGTATTAGGTTGCTCATTAATAGCGGGAGTTTTCTTCGCATTTTCTAACTTCGTGATGAATGCGCTGGCTCGGCTCCAGCCAGCGCAGGGTATTGCTGCGATGCAATCTATTAATATCACGGTCATCAATCCATTATTTATGACAGCATTCTTAGGAACGGGGGTTGGTTGCGTCTTTGTAGCTATCTCCTCGTTATTAAAATGGCAGCAAATTAGTATTACATATTCTATGCTGGGCAGCTTGCTTTATCTCATCGGTACAATTGGGGTAACGCTGGTATTTAACGTGCCACTCAACGAGGCACTTGCCAAGGTCGAGCCGAGTAGTGCCGATGGTATCAAAATATGGACTGATTATCTTGCCGATTGGACATTCTGGAATCACATGCGCACAGGAGCGGCATTTGCCGCCGCCGCCGCGATCTCGTTAGCGTAGACTCTTTCTTACGTTAACTATAGATAAAAAGGAGGGGCAATCGAGCGATTACCCCTCCTTTTTATTTATAGCTGTTAGTTTGAAACTTAGAAACGTAAATTAGCACCTATGGTGACACTGGTATTTGCATTATTGCTACTAAAGGGAATTGCTACCGAACCCAATAAAGCAAAACTTTCACTGACATTTAGATCGGCACCAACTTGAGCAAAACCGTTTGTTGTAGTATTGGAGTTACCTGTCTGGAAACCAACACCCACGCCGATAAAGGGGGTAATCGGTGTAGGTGATTGACGCAGATCCCAATCATAAGTCAAACTAGTACCAAACTGCGTCCCACCAGAGGGAAAGTTGACATAAGGACGTAGGGAAATATTGTCAGCGATACCTAACTTGCTATCGATACCAAATACACTTTGTCCGCCACCAAAAGTAACCGCAGGGCCGATATAATTGTTGCCGATGCCGCCAGCCATCGCTGCGGTGGGGGATTGAGTAATGGCGGCGACTAAGCTTGCGAGGATTGCGGGTAGGAGTAAAAGCTTTTTCATATGAGATAATTATCGTTGCGAGTATAAAATCAGACGATTCACTCTTCGCATTGGTTCCATTTCAGGATTATTTTTTTAAAATTACACGTTTGTGTAGCTTCTGCTACTGCATTAGTACTTAGTATTATGGATCGACACCTGACTCCAGAAGTCCGCCAAATTATCGAACGCGTCCTCCAGCTTGAAAAAGATCGGCTCGATCGCAAGAAGAATTCACCAATCAATGATGATATCCTCAAAATCATCAAGGAGATCGTTCGATGAAACTGAGCGCGATTCGTTTATTTAACTTCCGCCAATTTTATGGCGAAACGCCTGAAATCCGCCTTGCGACTGATAACGATCGCAATACCACCATCATCCACGGCAATAATGGCTCGGGGAAAACGACGATCCTTAATGCTTTTACTTGGGTACTGTACGAAAAATTTACCGCCGCGTTTGCTGAATCCCATCAATTAGTTAATAAACGCGCTATCGCTGAAGCCGATGTCGGTGCGGCTATCGACACCTGGGTAGAAGTCGCCTGGGAGCACGACGGCAAACGTTATCGCGCCAAACGCACCTGTCGCGCCTACAAGCAGCAAACGGGAGTGAATATCGTCAATAACGAATTACTCTACTTATATATCGGTGACGCAGATGGGAAATGGATTCATCCCCAACAGCCACCAGATGAAATCATCGCCAGAATCCTCCCCGCCAGTCTCCATCAATATTTCTTTTTTGACGGCGAACGCATCGAGCAAATCGTCCGCCAAGATAAACGCCTAGAAATCGCCGAAGCTACCAAAATATTACTAGGAGTAGAAGTCCTCAATCGATCGATCTCACATCTCGGCGAAGCCAAAAAAACCCTCGCTACCGAACTCGCCCAAATTGGCGACACGACTACCAAAGATTTACTCAAATCTCAGCAGCAATGTCAACTGGAGATCGATCGGATCCAGGAGCGCGAAGCTGAAATCGTCCTCGAAATCGCCAACTTTCACCAAATCGAGCGCGAAGTCAACCAGTACCTGCTCGAACTCACCGCCGCCACCGCCATCCAATCCCAACGCCAAGAACTAGAGCGCGCCAAAGCCACCCAGCAAACCCAACTCCGTCAAGCGCAGACGTCAATCAAACAATTAGTCTCCACCCAAGCTCATACCGTTTTACTCACAGATTTAACTAGCGATTTCCAGCAAATTGTCACCGAATTACGCGATCGAGGCGAACTAAATCAAGGGATTTCTCGTGAGTTTCTCAATCAACTAATCTACCATCAAAACTGCCTGTGCGGCACGAAATTAGCGCCAAATACTCCTGCATATCTGCACATCCAAACCTGGCTATCCCGCGCGAATATTGCCGTCATTGAAGAGACAACCATGCGGTTGATCGGTCAAGTTGAAGATTTAGAAACTAAAGGTGGTGAATTCTGGCAGGCGATCGATCTTCAGCAGCAAATTGTCGCCACAACTAGAGCCGAGATTAGTCAACTAGAAATCGAGATCGACAAACTCGAAACCCAACTGCGTCAGGATACCAATACCGAGATTGCTAACCTGCAAAAACGGCTCGATGACATCGCGATTAAAGTCCGCGATCTCATTCTCACGCAAGGGCAACACCGCCAACAAATTATTCATCTTGAAGGTCAAATTCAATCATTAGCCAAACAAATTGCCAAACAACAAGTCAACCAAGATCGGCAAATCTTAGCAAATCGAAGATTGCAAGCCGCACAGTCAGCAATTAGCGAATTAATCGAGATTCGTACCAACCAAGAGCAGCAATTTCGGCTCGAATTAGAGCAGCGCGTCCAACGCATTTTTCAAACAATTTCGGTAACTCCATATCTACCCAAAATTACCGAGAAATACGAACTTATACTAGTTGAAAATACACGCGGCGTCGAAACCACAGTTGCCGCTTCAACTGGCGAAAATCAGATCCTCAGCCTCTCATTTATCGGCGGAATTATCGATCGCGTCCGGGAATGGAGCGCCCAGAAATTACTCTCAGTCCCCGAAAGCAATACCTTCCCGATCGTCATGGATTCGCCATTTGGCAGCCTCGATCGGATCTCCCGCAGTCAGATTGCCCAGATCCTGCCGCAACTAGCCAGTCAAATCGTCGTGCTGGTTA
>NZ_JANMZA010000268.1:0-9515 GCF_031382685.1 Chamaesiphon sp. OTE_8_metabat_110
CTATGAGTGCGATAGTGGTCGTGGTTATGCACTGCATAGAGGATGAAGTTATAAATCGGATTGATACCCAGGCTAGTATCATAATTTTCAGCAGACACCCACAGATGACTTTGCTTGATATCGGCAAACATCTCAGCAGCATTCTGATAACGTTCATACCATGAGAATTCAAGGTTGAGTGGGGTAGATTGAAATTCACCCCAAAGCCAATCGCATAGCTCCACCAGCGTTGCATCATCAATTTGAGCAGGTTCGCTGTCTAGATAGAGTTTGGCGAGGGTTTCAACTTTGGATGTGCTGATGTAATGTCGAGTATCCACATCGGTATACAAATCTGCCGCTTCTGAATTTTCATCAAGTTCTTTTGTAGGGCTGCTAATCATATTACTCATGGTAATTATTGCGAAGGATATTAAATTTGTAAGATTTGGTGGTGACGCTATTAAATTGCTATTCGACGATTGGGCAAAGCCCACACTTCGTGAACGAAACGATTGTAACGGCTTTTCGATCGTTAATAAGATCTCAATTAGATATTTAATATTTCAACAACAGCAAGTAGTAAATACAGATATTAGGCTAAGACTGTGAGGATCTTGTAAGGAAATATACTGAATAATTTGTTAATTTAAACAGATTATAGTTTTAATTTATAAGTTTTAAATTTCACCGAAAATATCAACCATGCGATCGATAAATACATCTGCAAATAGATAGATTTGTAATTACAACTTACTCCTTTTATATCTATCGATAAGAAGAGATTGCAATTATCGATCGTGTAAGTGCAAAATGTCCAATATTTAATTATTGCGAACTGACTCAGATTATTTTTATAAAGTAGTCATCAACTACTATTGTATTTACAAGCCGCAATTGTACTATCTCGAAACCGCTGCGATCGTACTAAATGATTGCGATCTCCTTAGTTGCCGCAAGCAATCGCGGTAAAATGAGAAAGATCCATAGTCAACACGGACATAAATAGTTCGCACATTACTCCAAAGGTAGGTAAAACTAGAGATGAGAATGTGGCAGTGGCTAGAATACGGTATCGATCCAGACGGAAACCTCATATCCGTCAATCGAGTGCGTCGAGGTAAAACCGATCTAAAATGTCCATATTGTCAAGGAAATTTAACTTCCAAAAAGGGTGAAGTTAAAGCCCACCACTTTGCCCATACTGATACAACTTGTCGGGCGGTATCAGCAGGTAGGGATGTCGAGCTTCCCTTATTTGACAGGTTTAATTTACATTTAACACCCAAAGAGTATGCAGCCCTACTTCAATTTGAAAAAAAAGGTGTAGATTCAAAATATAGATTTTTACTCGAAGCCAAAGACACGATCGTCTACAATCCTCACAAAGGCAGTTATGGAGGTTGGGAGCTAACCAAATTAGGAAAAGTTATTTGTCGTAAACTATCGATGAATTTATTTGCCCAAGTCCAAGAGCCGCTAATGTATGGCAAACTTAGCGATCTCGAAATGCGCGTCCGATTGGCTTATGAGGAAGAATCGGTCGATTATTCCGATGTCCTTATCGATTTAAAGATTTATCGCGACCGGATTAGATCGGCATTAGCCAACCATCTTTATTATTTAAAAGTTACCGTAGATGGCGAAGAATTCTATAAAATTGGCGTGACTGGGCGCACTGTACCGGAGAGGATTATAGAAATAAATTCAGATCTCAAAGGTCACTTTGAAACGGTATCGATCGAAATATTAGGTACTTGGCTACATCGTAGTAATCTGGAGAGATATTTTATCTATAAATACGAACGATATCTTTATCACATCGGCACGCATAGTGAATATTTTAAGTTCGATGACAAGCTGAGTAAATCGGTTTTGCGCGAACTCAGACGAATCGAAGTAAAGGAGATATCCAGCGTCGAGCGCGATCTATTAAATAGATTACCATCGCAGGTCGAATGCAAAATTGAAGCAGTGGAACGATCGCAGCAGCGTCGCAAGGCTATTAAAGTTGGCATGGAACGAGCGAAACAATGGGGCGGTCATGTTGGTAGACCAAGCGGTAGTAAGACAACCGATGATAATTTTCTAGCAAAACCCTCGTCTGTAGCGATTCTGAATGCCTTAGCACAAGGTTTGTCGATTCGAGCAACTGCTGTTGCAGTTGGGGTATCGCCTGCTACCGTGCAAAAGGTGAAGGCGGCATCAAGTGAAAAGGATACTCAACATGCTTCTTGAGACAACCTTTTTTTAGTACGGCAGCAAACAGCATTTTTGCCCAAAACTTGTCCCAAATCGATTGAGATTGGTGTACTAAAAAAAGGGATCGGCAAGAAGTACCCCTAGCTTGATTTGTAGAAATACAATCCCCATCCTCTAATCTACATCCCGCTCCAAAATCGCATCAGCCAGCGTTTTCGCCGCTTTACCCTGCAACTGCTGTCGCCCATCATCATAACGAATCAGCGTAGCCAAGTTCTTATGTCTGGAATGTGCCTGAGCCGAAGCTTGCGCGTCGTCTTAACGACGATCGCACATCCCCACCATTAAGATCCAGCAGTGCCGTAATACTAGAGTGTCGAATCTTATGCGGACTCACCACTCGGTCGTTGGCTTGCCTACCGGAGGTAATCCCTGCCGCTTGAGCCAATCCCCCGACGATCTGATACTGCCAAACGCGATATCGATCGACATCAAGTGTATAAAGAACTGTCGCTCAAAAGAAAGGAAGATTTATTGAGCCAAGTAGCCTTTGACACATTCGATCGAGGTGAGTATTTCTTTAAAAAAGCACGGTAGAACGTCATATTACCGACTATGTTCGCAACATACCAGGCGCGGCGACAGATGAAGAAGCTTTGCAGCTAGATAGCGAATTGGTGCTGCGATCGATTATGACGCAACATGGTTTATTAATCGAACGTGCCAAGGAGATTTTCTCTTTTTCCCATCTCACTTTTCATGAGTATTTTACGGCGAAGTGGATTGTAGATAGTTTTGCAGTTCAGGGCGATCGATTGTTTCTAAAATTAGTTGAGAAGGTTAGCGATCGACGCTGGCGGGAAGTATTCTTTTTGGTATTGGGAATGCTCCCTAACGCTAGTTCTCATTTGCGAGAAATCAAACAAGAAATTGATAGAATGCTGGCTGGTGATGGAAAGTGCCAGGAGTATTTGGTCTGGTTGAATGAGAAATTTCAATCGATCGAATCTGAGAATAGTTTACTCTCACGACTATCTTACTTCTCAGTAAGTTTATTTCATGTGCCCATAACGTAATATTTAATTCAAAGCAAATTTTTCCAAAAACTCGTGATAAGATATTGTTTTAATATTTTTGTCATTACAAACAGACATTAAACATTTAGAATTAGTTACGAGCGTTCGTTGACAAAAGCTTGCGTAATGTAGGTTTAAGATATCATGAAAACTCAAGCTTGGCGATCGATAGCAGCTAGCTTCTCGCAACCAAGATGGATCGGCTACAATAACTGATAAACTCGATCGTTCAATAAATTGGTGGGCATTACAATATTTTGGGTTGTGACACTCTGAAACTACCAGATCGAGGACTTCGGATGAAGTCAACAATAGCAGTTTCCCATCAGATTGCGATAACGATATCAGTGCATCTGCATCTAGAAGAGGAATCAATCACTAACCTCAACATCACTTTGTTTCCAAGTTTGCAATTCCTGAGACACTTCTAAAGTTTGTTTGCCCAAAATTTCAGCAGCACGAGAATTTGTCAGTAATCCTTCTTTCAAGAGTGCAGTATATGTCAACCGCTCCAGACGAGTCAGTCTTTGTGGCATGGGAATCTCAGAATTAGGAAGATCCTTATCCTTACCACCACATTTCTTATTAAGAACGCCCATTTGTGTACCGCTTTGCTGTTTGGTAATAATACCAGCTTGTTCGGCTCTAATCAGAATGGTTCTTAAACTCACCCCATATCGTCGCTTGATATCGATTAACAGAGGATCTGGTATCCAGCGATCCCGATAAGCACGCATTTCTCTATGAATGACATTTTTTGGCAGCAAAATAGCTCCAGCTAAATGGTTAGCTGCCTTCTCACGGGGATCTGAAGATTTAGTACGTTCTGGTGGCTGTCGATATTCTTTATGATGAAAAATTAAGTGGGCAAGTTCATGCAACGAAGTGAAGAATTGGCGTTCGGCTACATCAGTACTATTAACGACAATAAGACAACCCCAATCCTCCTCACAGGCGGAAAACCCTGAAATTTTGGCAGGAAGGGGGTAGGGTAAAACTTTTAATCCTTTGCTTTCTAGAAGCGACAAAGAATCGCCAACAGGTGCTGATTCGCCCAATCCTAGCCAATTGCGTACCTCTTTAGAATAGTCTTCGATCGCCTCAGAATCATAAACATCCAAAGGGAATCTAGCTGGAGACGCGGGTACTTCCCCAAGCAGCTTCTCTAAATTGGCATAGTCAGCAACTTTTTGGATGAGATGCTGTTTGATCGTCGGAGTTAATGCAGAAGGTTCATCTGCTCGGAAGAGTAAGGATGAAAAAAAAGAATTTGGATCTCTAGAGTCTGTCAACTCTAAGCCTTGAAGTAGCTCGACTGCTACTCCCATGATCCTAGCAATACTGCTCAATTGAACTAAGCTAGGCTCCCTTTCTCCATTCTCCCACGCTGCGATTGTCTGACGAGTTACGCCAGCCTGTTCGCCCAAGTCCTCCTGCTTAAATCCAAGCTGATCTCGGTAAGCTCGAATCTGATTTGACATTTGTAGCTAAAAAATAAAATTTTAAATGAAGATAATGTTAGATTTCGTCCCGAATGGCGATCTTGGTCGATTGACGATCTCAGTTGTTCGGTGTCCTTGCTTTGAACTGTCTCGCGTTCAGAGGTGCTAACTCATAACCCGCGATAGAGAACCTCTGTGAGGATAGAAATTTCAATGTTTTTATAATTACCCACTCGCTTCCACGTCTTTTCGAGACTGGCTACGCGTGGGTAAGACTATTATGCCCCACTTCAGGCACCCGATCGGCAATCTTGTTAACAAAATCCTACCAAAATCCACACAAGCTATTGACATGATGTTAGATCGCACTTAACATTTAAATAGTCTGTTTGAAGAAAAAGCTTCAGCAGAATGTTAGATTATATCTAAGCTAAATGGCTAAGAATACAGGGAAAGGTTATCGCAAAGGTGCCGTAGACCAACGCAGTCAAACGTACAACCCAGTCACAGACACTTGGACGAAGCGCGATACCGTCACAGGGAGATTTCTTGATGGCAAGCAAGATGGCGATCCATTCAAGGGAGTTCGGAAAGAAGACTAGGCACTAAGCTTGGTCGGTTAAAGCGAGGGGAGAGTAGTTTCCGCTATCGCTCTCCTCCTATTCGAGACTCAAAAGCAAATTAGGTAATCAAACACATGACAAATATCAATCAAGTCTTGCAGATCGCTCAACAAGAGCTAGGCGTAAAAGAACTAGGTAATAGCAACATCGTCAAGTATGGCGACTGGTACGGACACGACCTTAATGGTCAGTCCTGGTGTGCTATGTTCGTTTCTTACTGCCTATCCGGTGCAGGATTACAGACGTACATCGAGACAGAGAAAGGATTTCACTACACTCCTAATGGAGCAAAATGGTTTCAAGAGCAAAAACGATGGTTTAAAGATCCATTGCCTGGAGACATCGTTTTTTTTGATTGGCAAAATGAAACCGATCTCATTCCAGGTGCAGCTAATCATGTTGCTTTCTTCATTGCTAAAACAAAAAAAGGTCAAATTATTACGATCGATGGTAATAATCCGCCAGATGATAAATCCAATGGAGGGGAAGTTCGCTATCAAATACGACCGCTCGATTTCACTGTGATGGGATTTGGTCGTCCTACCTATATAAACCCGATCGCAGAGCCTTTACCTCTATTGAACGGAACCAATTTATCTTCTCTTACAACTAGCGAAGATATTAAAGTCTGGCAAAAAAGAATGATAGCTCGTGGCTATGACTTTGGCACTATTGGCGCAGACGGAGTTTTCGGTAGGCGTTCTAAAAAAGTGTTGGAAGAGTTTCAGCAAAAGCTGGGCTTTAAAGTTAGTGGAGAACTCGATGTGCTGTCATGGCAAGCTGCTTGGACAGCAATTTAGTTAATTTCTAAATATGTTCGCTCGATTGGGAGGGGTAAGACTAATTAGAGGCTCTTACTCCCAATTCAGTTGAGAAACTAATGTAATTTCTAACACAAGCAAAGTACCATAACAAGAGAGATCCAATATGTCCACAATCAGAGAAGAACTTTTAGTTACAATTCATACTTTAATTAAAACTAGTAGATTTAATCTGCTTGGAGTCACAAAGGAAAAACTATACCAATCGTTGCTTGGGAAGCGAAAGTCTACGCAACTTTACCTTTAGGTTCCCAAACATAGGATTAATGACGGGTTCGCTCCAGAATTGTTAAACTAAGCGAACCCAGCTTCTAAGATTTAAGTCCATCGACAAACCGAATAAGTTTTATCACCCATAAAGTTTTATGAACAAGCGATTGATTGTTTGCTGCGACGGCACCTGGCAAAAAATTGATAGTCCTTATCCAACCAATGTAGCCAAGCTGGTTCAGGCTATTCCGGCTATCTACAGAAAATCTGTTATTTTACGGTGAAGGTGTAGGCACGGGAGATGAAGCTGACAAAATTTTTGGTGGAGCATTGGGATGGGGCATCGATAAAAATATTCAAGAAGCCTATCGGTTCCTTTGTTGAAATTATGCCGATGGCGATCGAATTTATTTGTTTGGCTTTAGTCGTGGTGCTTATACAGTCAGAAGTCTAGTGGGGCTGATTCGTGCCGCAGGGATATTACCGCGAGCGGGTATTCGTCAAATTCCCATCGCTTATAAAGCTTATCAAAATGCCAAAGTCAAATTTTCAGATAAATCCGAGATCGAACGTCAAAACATCAAGCTTAGAGAAACTGACGAGTTGATGGAATTTCGCCAGGATTTACACGATCGGTATCGAGATGGCTATCATGAGGAGGTCGAAATTACCTTTTTGGGCTGCTGGGATACTGTCGGTGCGCTAGGAATTCCCGATCGGATTCCGTGGTTGCCCCTCGATCGAATTCTCAATCGGAAATATCAGTTTCACAATACAAAATTGAGCAGTAAAGTCCTTCATGCTCGCCACGCGCTCTCGATTGATGAAAATCGCCAAGAGTTTGATTTTACCGATATGATTCCAGCAGATGGTTTGGCCGATCGGGTGGAGCAAGTATGGTTTCCAGGCGGACATGGTTGTATAGGTGGTGGCACCAAAGCTAATAGTCCTTTGTCTAATGCTGCTCTGTTATGGATGATGGCGGAAGTAGAAGCATTGGATTTGGGACTGAGCTTCGACAACCGCAGTAGCATTGAAGATGGAGTTGGCATCGACACAACAATTTTCTGCTCCAACGAACTGGCTTTTCCATACACCCCAAACGATCGAGCGATTCCAGCTCACAGTAATTTTCATCCATCGGTTCGGCAGCGGTGGCAGGAGTGCGCTTGGTATCGTCCTAAATCTCTCACACCATTCGCATCTGAATTAGGTGAGTCACCCCCACTTCATGCCGGAGCTTTAACAGTTGGTCAAAACGTTCGATTTGCAGTGCAGGCTAAAGAGCCTGAAAATCACACTGCCATTCAAATTGAAGAAGGTGCTACTTATACTATTAATGTTAGCCCCCTGCAAGTTTGGCAAGATGCCCAAATATCCTCATCGGCAGCAGGCTGGAAGATTGTCAAGTCTGATGACGATGGCGAGTGGAGCATTGAGGGGCTGGAAACTCAAAAGATCCCATTTGCATTAGGCAAGTTTTATCAGCTTTCTAAAGGTATAAGTCGAGTAGCTGAAGCGGAATGGATGGAACTGATAGTTGAAATTGAAGGTGAAAAATATCGAATTGGCTCCGATCTAAGAGTAGAATTTACTGCTATTACTAGTGGTGAATTAATTGCCTATGCGAATGACGCACCTGGGTTCTATCAAAACAATCAGGGCTGGATATTTGCGACGATCGAGCGGACGAATTAAAAGTCCATCTAAATTGTAACTAGCTCTTAAGATCTTAACATTCCAGAAAGCAATCGCTCCAACAGTGGAATGTGAGTGCTAGGATTTGGATTAGAGCTATTACTCATCCATAAATTTATGACAACCTCCGGCTCAATTTTTCTGGCTGGTGCTAGCCGTGGCGTTGGCCATCAAATTGCCCGCATTTTGGCAACCCAAAATGTGCCTGTGTTAGCCTTGATTCGAGATCCTGCCGCCCAAGCCGATCTCCAGGCTCTGAACGTGGAAACAGTGGTGGGTGATGCCCTCAATCCGACCGATGTTACCAATGCCATGAACGTTCAGATTAGTGCGGTCGTCAGTACGATCGGCGGAATGCCCCAGGATGGACAGCGGGCAGATTTCCTCGGTAATAAACAGTTGATTGATGCGGCGGTGAAAAATGGAGTCAGTCGGTTTATTCTAGTTTCCTCCATCGGTGCGGGTGATACTAAAGATGCCATTCCTGCCACTGCCTATGCGGCTTTGGCACCCGTGCTAGCTGATAAGGAAAAGGCCGAGCAATACCTGATGGATAGTGGCTTGAATTACACGATCATCCGTCCTGGTGGTTTGAAGTCGGAGCCAGCCACGGGCAATGGGGTGTTGACATTGGATACCCATGTGGCTGGCAGCATTACACGAGCGGACGTGGCGGCTTTGGTATGTCGTTGTCTGGCATCGGACGCGGCTCAAAAGCAGGTATTATCGGCATTCGATAAAAACATGGTCTACGGCACGACAGCGTATCAAGAGTTTATGGTGTAAATGCCTCCTGGAGGATGAGCATTTTCTGTTTCCCCTATTCACACTGTGTCTGCTTTACCGAATCACCTGCGTCAATTTAGCGCGGGCGGTAGCAACTCCCTTTGAGACATTCGTTGGTGTAAGCTGAAAGCATTGTCTCGACCTTTATGCCTGATGTCTGTTTCCTTCGAGCGACGTGACTGTTGGATTTTCGATCTGGACGGGACGCTGACCATCAGTATCCACGACTTCGACGGCATCAAGCGCATTCTAGGGCTACCGATAGATCGATCCATCCTCGAAGCTCTTAACGAGCTGCCTACCGCCCAAGCCGCCCAGTTACACCAACAGCTTGACGCTTTGGAACTAGATATCGCCCACCGAGCCACGGCACAAGTCGGTGCCAGAGAACTCCTGACTAAATTGCGCTCGCGGGGGGATCGGATCGGTATCCTGACTCGGAATAGTAAACTCAATGCCCAGGCAACCCTAGCCGCTTGCGGATTAGCTGAATTCTTTCCAGCAGAATCGATCCTTAGTCGCCATTGTTGCCCGCCCAAGCCAAGTCCAGACGGGATTTGGCAATTGCTACCCTTGTTGGAGCGCATCAAACGATCGCTCGGTGATGGTGGGAGATTATGTATTCGATCTTGAAGCTGGGCGACGGGCTGGCAGTGCCACTGTCTATCTCGATCCAAC
>NZ_JANMZA010000305.1:0-34883 GCF_031382685.1 Chamaesiphon sp. OTE_8_metabat_110
CCCTCGAACGATTGCCGCTGACGCCTCAGCAGCAGCAACTAGCACTCTGGCTGCTAGATCTCCGGGGCAATCCGGCTGGAGTATTGGCACGATTGACTCAGCTCGAACTCGATCCCCAGAGCCAAGCAACCATCGCCCATCTCCAAACTTTAATCGATTTACTGACTACCACCAGTCCAACACCATTGCCGCTGATCTTGGACTTAAGTCTGATCCAAACCTTTGATTACTATACTGGCATCGTCTTTGAGGCAGTCAGCGTTACTGAAGATCGCGCTCATATTCTCGGTAAAGGTGGACGCTACGACAAATTACTGGCGCTCTATCACCCACAGGGGCAAAATTTCCCTGGGATCGGCTTTGCCCTGAATATTGAAGATTTGCAACAAGTGCTGCAAACTCACCCCTTGATGCCGCGTACAACTACCAAACCCGACTGGTTAGTAGTGGCGACGACTTCTGATGCAACTGCTGCGGCGCTGATGTATGCGGACAAATTGAGAGCGACAGCCGCATCCGTGCGAGTTGAGATGTACCTTGACAATGAAAATCGCGATCGAGTTCGCCAAATTGCCATCGAGCGCGGTGTCGCTACTATCGCCTGGGTAAGTAGCCAAGAAACCACCATCGAAGAACTATCGCGCTCCTAATTGAACGGCTCGATCCAAATAGGGCAGGCATGTATCAGATACGATTAACAAACTCTTCTTTTGCGATCGAAACCCCTTGCCCTCACCCCCAGCCCCTCTCCCAAGCTTGGGAGCGATTCGCGCTCGTCGGGTTTCCCGACGGTTAAGCGAATCAGCGACGCGCGTTCTGGAGGTTCCCTCCAGGTCGAGCGCGTCAAGACAAGCCAGAGGGGATCCGGAGCCGGAGGCGAGGGCGGGGTGAGGGCGAAGGGCTTGTGCTAGTAAAAGAAGTGTTTGCAAACCGGATTTGGTATTAGACCAGATCTCCACCGCCGCCTAAATTTCCTGAATTTTTTCTAAAGTGCGCTGATAGTCCCAATCCCGATCTTGCTGGCGAAATAACTCGGCTGCTGCTTGGAGATCCGTAATGCCACCGTGTCGGTCGCCTAAATAAACTCTAGTTAAACCACGGTTATAATAAATTTTGGCACGATGGCGATCTAATTCGATCGCTCGATCGTAATCGACCAAGGCACCATGCAGATCTTCGAGACGATAGCGAACATTGCCCCGATTATAGTAATTAGTACTGCTGCGATCGTCCAATTCGATCGCCCGATTGTAATCCGACAAAGCTCCTTGTTTATCTCCCAATCGAGCGCGTAATAGACCCCGATTGACATATGCTTTAGCATAACTAGGATCGATTTGGATCGCACAGTTATAGTCAGCTAGCGCCCCTTCTCGATCTCCTCCTAGATCCCGCAGCCGACCTCGATTGTAATATTCACGCGCATCTTGGGGATGCTGTTGAAGGTCGGGATGAGAATCTACCGGAATCTCCGGCTGGTCGTTTAGATTGTCATGCATATGTTCGTATTTCAATGTCATGTCGATCTGGAAGTAACGCTATAATTCTTTTACTTAAAACTGCTAAATCGTTGGCGGCGTTCAGCGATCGATTCGTGCGCGAACATTCCGAACGGCAATGCAGCCAAGACTAAAATGTTTACGATCGAGATTCTATCAGTTTCAACAAGTTGGTTGGTATCTCTACCAAAAAGTCCAGCCGAATTACCTAATCTCACACCTTTAAATATCTCAAAGCCTTCAGTAGTGCGTACATTCGTTACATTAAACATCTCAAAGTTAATGTTGTAGAAATGGCGTTACCTGACCTAGATCGATCGAGTACGATCGCCACAAGCGTTCGCGATATACCTACTTTTCTTGCTCTGATAGATTGGCAAATAGTTCCTGGAGTTTCCACCGTTGAATGTATGGCCAGCCGCCATTTTCTTCGATATCTCGTAACAAAGCATACAAAGCTTGACGGCTATTAGGCAGCGCTGATTGAAAATAGCCTTGCTGAATTTCGCGGTGTAACTGTTCTAGAGTGCGGAGCAATCTCAACAGTGCTAGTGGATCGTGACGATCTCGCTCGGCAATTTCGTGGATCTCATCGACGAAGCCAAGCTGTTTTGGGATCGCAGGTACTGCTGATGGCAGTTCGGTTGATGCTAGCTGTGGTGGTGAATTAACGTCTATATCTGGGTTCATTTAGCTTAGTTTGTCAAGTAAGTTTAATAAAAATTAATACATTGTAGATCTACAAATAAATCTAAACACAAATATTCTCAAATCATTTGTCGTCAAATGGTATGTAGGCGGCGCGCGCGTTGTAAAATACCGATCGACAAGACAATTATCTTACTGTGTCTCTAGTGAAGATCGAACACAATCTTGAAGATTAATTTCGCTGCTGGGTATACTCATAGACAAAGATAGCTAAAGACTGCCATAACATAAAATATATCGAAGATTGAGGTTCATCATGAAATTTCGCGGATTAGTCGCCGCTCTGCTAGCCATCTGTATTGGCTTGTTGACGGCTTGCAGTGATGCTCCGGTATCAGCAACCACTGTACTTACATATGAAGATATTCGAGGCACGGGACTAGCCAACAACTGTCCGGTGATCGATGATACCAGTCGGGGGTCGATTCCCTTGGATGCCGCTAAAGGCTATCAGTTAGTAGACATGTGCATCCAACCTACTAATTACTTTGTCAAAGAAGAACCTCAAAATAAACGTCAAGAAGCTGAGTTTGTAGCAGGTAAATTGGTCACGCGGGCAACTTCCAGCCTCGATCAGATTAGAGGATCGGTATCACTATCCGACGATCGGACGCTCACTTTCAAAGAAGAAGATGGGATCGACTTCCAGGCGATCACAGTCAAGATGCCCGGTGGTGAGTTAGTACCTTTCCTCTTTACCGTCAAGGAATTAGTTGCTACCAGTCAACCTGGTGTAGATAGCATCAATACTTCTACTGACTTTGCTGGTGAGTATAAAGTACCATCCTATCGCGGTAACGTCTTCCTCGATCCTAAAGGTCGTGGTGTTGCTAGTGGTTACACCGATGCCAATGCCCTCCAAGCTGAAGGCGTAAATCGTCAAGGCGATCGTAAGAACACCAAACGCGCTCAAACATCCAAAGGGAAAATCAACTTTGAGGTTGCCAAAGTCAACAGTGCTACTGGTGAAATTGCTGGCATCTTCGAGAGCGAGCAACCTTCCGATACCGACTTAGGCGCTCTAGATCCCAAAGAAGTCAAAATTCGCGGTCTATTCTACGCTCGTCTCGAAGCTAAATCTTAATTTAGTGGGTAGTGGATAGTGGATAGTGAATAGAGATCGGTCATCAATGCTCGATCGCGTAATATACCCTCACAGGTGTCAGATCGTTTTAAGATCCGGCACCTGTTTTTTCGATCTCCCCAACTCCCCAACTCCCCGTCTCCCCAACTCCCCAACTCCCCAACTCCCCAACTCCCCAACTCCCAACTCCCTTGCTGTCAAATCTCGAACAATTTTCAGATCTACTTTACCCCTATAATAGAAACTCGTTATCGGGAGTGAAATACCTATGGGTCGTGCTAAAAAAGTTGTGCTTGCTTATTCTGGTGGTGTAGACACCTCCGTATGTATTCCTTATCTCAAGCAGGAATGGGGTGTCGAAGAAGTAATAACCCTTGCGGCTGACTTAGGACAGGGAGACGAACTCGAACCGATTCGTCAAAAAGCTTTAGACTCTGGTGCGAGTGTGTCGCTAGTTGCCAAAGCGACAGAACGTTTTATTGCCGATTACGCTTTTCCCGCGCTCAAGGCAAATGCGCTGTATGAAAATCGCTATCCCCTCTCGACAGCGCTAGCACGTCCCCTCATTGCCAAACTGCTAGTCGAAGCGGCGGCGGAATATGGTGCTGATGCCGTTGCGCACGGCTGTACGGGTAAAGGTAACGACCAAGTGAGATTTGATGTCTCGATTGCGGCTCTCAATCCTGACTTAAAAGTATTAGCACCCGCACGCGAATGGGGGATGAGCCGCGAAGAAACGATCGCTTATGGCGAAAAATGTGGAATTCCCTCACCTGTTAAAAAATCTTCACCATATAGTGTGGATCTTAATTTATTGGGACGCAGCGTAGAAGCAGGGCCGCTCGAAGATCCTTGGGTAGAGCCACTTGAAGAAGTATATGCACTGACTAAAGCGATCGAAAATACTCCCAACGAGCCAGAATATATCGAAATTGGTTTTACTGGTGGCGTTCCCGTAAGTATTAATGGGGTCGCACTTACTCCAGTTAGTTTGATTAGCCAGTTAAATCAAACTGTGGGCAATCATGGCATCGGTCGGATTGATATGGTAGAAAATCGGCTCGTTGGCATCAAATCGCGGGAAATCTATGAAGTTCCAGCTCTATCTGTGCTGATTCAAGCACATCGCGAACTAGAGAGTCTGACCCTCACTGGCGATGTCACTCAGTACAAGCGCAGCATCGAAGAAACATACAGCAAAATCGTTTACAACGGTCTATGGTATTCGCCGCTTAAAGCTGCCTTGGATGCCTTTATCGACCAAACCCAAACGCGAGTCTCTGGCACCATCCGCATCAAGCTATTTAAGGGCAATGCAACGATCGTCGGCAGAAAGTCAGAGTACAGTCTCTATGATGACAATCTAGCTACCTATGGTGCCGACGATCGCTTCGATCACAAAGCAGCCGAAGGCTTTATCTATGTCTGGGGTTTACCGACGCGGGTGTGGTCGCAGCGGAATCGGGGGTAGAGGGATAGGGGATAGTGAATAGTGAATAGGGGACAGGTAATGGGTAAGAGGTAAGAGGTAAGAGGTAATGAGTTTTAGACGCGAGCGTCTTTCTATTCACTATCCACTATCCACTATCCCCTATCCCCTAATCCCCTATTCCCTCTACCCTCTAAAATGTTGTTTCACTACATCAAATGGAGAGCAATCCCAGTAGTCGATATGACTGACAATTAACTCTGATTCATTCACGACTAATTCGCTTTTGCCACTGATTGTGATGCGGGGTTTCCAGGGTAGCGGGGTATTCCAGCTCAATGCCCAGCGGGTGGTAATGGCTCGATCGACCCGATCGAGGGCATATAATTCAAATGTGGGATGCTCGAACCATTTTTCGATAAAGCTAATCATCTGGCGATAGCGTTTTACTCCCCGAAAGCGGTTCAGGGGGTCTTGAAAATAAACATCTTCAGCATAAATATCATAACTTTGATCGATCGGGAATCTCGCATAGTCTTGGCGTAAAATCGTCAGGATATCCATTTTTTTGATGTGTGGGAGATGGGAGATGGGAGATAATTAATTTTTCAGTTCACCAGTTTTCCGAACTCCGAACTCTCATCTCCCAACGAATTAAATTCTTAAAATTGCGCGATCGCCAAAATATTTTTTACTAGCTCGCTGTTGCTCAATGGTTCCATTTGGAGTAGGTAGGCGCGAATTAGTTCGCTCGATAACTCATACTGTTGTTTGTGCTGAAATACTGCCAAAACTACCAGAATAGCTAAGATATCTGAAGATTTGAGCGGGATAAAATGACCGCCAATATCCGCAGATAAGAGCTTGGGCAAACAGGTCGGTAATTGTCGAAAATCGGTCATCAATTCGCTTTGACGCAGCAAGCATAAGCGATCGATTCCGAAATCTTTATATACTAATAGTCGATTACAAGCTGCATTGACAAGTTGGGGATCGGCAAATGGTAGGATACATATTCCTAGATCGACTTGCAGCTCCGAAGGTAAGCGACACACTAATTTAAAGTCAATCAGACCCTGATTGCGTCCGGGTGGATAGATTCGATCGATGCGTTCGATCTTGACACCATCGATCGTTTGACCGATCGCTAGTGATAGACATAATAATAACCCAGCGGCAATTTTCTGTTTATCTTCGCTCGATTGGCTTAATGTCGGTAGCCATAATTGCCGCTCGATGGCGAAAGCTGCGGCTACGCCATCAAAGTCTGAAGTCGATAATTGGGGATCTGGGCTAATCATCTTAATTGGTAACTTATCGTCATGGAGCGAAAATGTAGTCAAAAATCTTTAAAATAGGATTAAATACCAAATCACAAGTTTAGGCAAGATGACAGAATCAAAATCGGCACAGGAACTTTTTCAGGCTGCATACGAAAATCGTTACACTTGGGAGCCGAATTTTCCTGGCTATACCGCAGCAGTCGAGTTCAAGTATGGCGATACCGTCTTGAATGGGACGATCGTCGTTAAAGCAAATTTGAGTGCCGAAGTCATGGGGATTGAGGATGAGGAAGCTCGTAATTCAATTCTCGGTCAACTGCGGGAAGTCGCGATCCATCGCGTGCGCCGTACTTTTGCGGAGACTCATGGTAAAAATACCTTTAGCTATGGTGAAACTGACGCCACAGGTGCAGTAGAAATCCTCATGGGCGGCAAGTCCGAGGGCGATCGCTATAAACTGCGAAATAACGAAGTCTGCCACGTTCATCGCCATATTCACGGCATTATGGTGACGATCGACACCTTCAGCAGTCACGATACTGGGGCGGGTTATCTCTCTCATCGCTATGACTCGATCTATGCCGATCCAGCTACAGGCGAAATCAAGAGCGGTAAAATCGTGTTTGAAGATAACTATCAAAAAGTCGGCGATTACCAAATCCTCAGTCAACGGATTATCGAAGCTGTGGAAGATGGCAAGCCAGTGACTACCGAGTTCAATTTTACCAACATTGAGTTGTTACCTGCAAAAGTCGAAGCTGTTGCGGCGACGGTTTAGGCTTTGGGGTTTAGGGTTTAGGCTTTGGGCATAAGATAGTAGTTGAGATGAAGATCGCGATCTTCATCTCAACTATTACTTATTAAATTGTCGATCGCGTGGCGATGTTCGATCGGTCTGAGATCACGATCGCGACGACCGAGATATGCGATGCTGAGTCTAAGTTTAAGCTGTTGGCTCGTAGGAGTAGTCTAAAAAAATGCTGGCATATATCTTAGCTGTATTAGTTGGTACGAGTAGCGTGGGATTGTATTTGTGGGCTTTCTTGTTTCCAGAAATCCATCGCAAGCAGGATTTTATTTGGAGTGGCGTCGGCTTATTTTACGCACTATTTTTATGGCTGTACGCCCGTCAAGTAACGGGAGGGATCTTGGTCGGTCAAACTACTAGTGTGGCGTTGCTCGGCTGGTTTGGTTGGGAAACATTTAAGCTGCGCCGTCAACTAGTCCCGATCGATCGATCGAGTAATACCGAGCCAAATGTTACTAACCGCCAACAGCCGAGCGATTCCCGTCGGGCTACCCCTGAAGTCATCAAACAGATTCAAAAAACGCCTACACCACTCGCCGCAACTTCCAGACAGCCTCAGTCAGTGCCAGCAGCTACACCCGAGCGCCCCAGTAGCGGGCAAACACCTGTCGCTAGTAGCATTCCCTTAGAACGCGTCAAAGTGCCCCCAGTGACCTCCGATCGATCGACACCAATCGCCAGTAAAGTCGCTCCTCCCGCGCCACCACCAACTCCTGTCAACTCCAGTCCCCCCAAGGTGACGCTGCCACAGTCGATCGATTCTATTCCCGTAACTAAGATCGCACCACCAGCCACAGATGGTTCTGTCCCTGAAGATGAGGCTTGGATTAAGCTAGAAGTCAAGCCAGCGCCAGCGCCATCAAAACCATTGGGATCTCCAGCTCAACCACCAGCAGCAGTCAACATCGAACCCACAAAATCGCTGGCAGTTGAGCCTGAAATCGTTACTAAAAATATCCCGATCGATCCTACTCAAACCACCACAGGATCGGAATCTCAAAAGTGAGTGTAGAAGATCGTAGTCGATCGATATCTCCTGAATCTCTACGAACATTTTTTATTTAACCGTTAAGTTCGCTTGTGTAAGCTTAATAGATGACAAAGATAGCTCCGATCGCGATCGCGATCCACCTGAAAGTGATATCATTTCGCAGGTTAATGTATCTATCTTTCATGTTAAATATCAAAAAAATTTGTTGGGGACTACTAGGCGTAATGGCGATCGGTTCTTTTGAGCCAGTATTCAGTGCAGACGTACCAGAGATTCGCTCGGCGATCGGCGGCACAAAAATAGCTGCCGATCCAAGTTTAGCGAATGTTTTGAGCGGGAATAGCATCCCGACTTCAATTAAGCTCAAAGACTTGACTCCCGAATGGCGAGCAATGAGCACTAACGGTCAGTTTGAATTCGGCAATTTCCAAGCTTTTATTAATGTATTTGGGAGCGGTGCTTTTGCAACTAATTACTATACCAAAGGTCAAACTGTAAGTATTGGTTCTGAAACGTATATTATCGCCTATAGTTTGCTATCGTTGGCCGAAAAAGTTTCGCCAGAAATGCCGCTGAATCTATCGCTGCTGAATCTTAAGACGATCGGTAGTATGAGCAATATTCGCGCATTTGAAACAATCTCGGAAACCAAGGTTTTAGAAGCTCAGTTAGCCAGTCTTCAGATTGCCAATATCTTCAATCCAAGTAAACCTGATGACTCCAAAGATAAGCCAGCCGAACCCGGCGAGCCATTAGGTGAACCCGAAGTTAAACCCGATCGAGTCCAGCCTAAACCAACTCTCCGCAAGCGGATTCGTTCTAACCGAAAATATCGCCGCAGACCAATCCGCAGAGTCATCAGACGAAATATAAATAGGAGATCTTAAGCCAGTTTAGAGAAGCCGAGTCTGCTGATGTGGATTCGGCTTCACGGTAAGTGATGTCAACTATTTTGAGTAGTGGTAGCAATATTAGATTAGTTCGTCAATCCATGTTCGAGTGCATATCGGACTAGCTCAGTGCGGCTATTCGTGCCTGTTTTCCCAAACAGACGACTGACGTACTTCTCGACATTTCGGACACTGGTTTCGAGCTGCTTGGCAATTTCTTTATTCATCAAGCCAGCGGCGACTAAATCTAAGACGCTCTGTTCGCGCGGGGTCAGATCGATCCGGATTGGGGGTGGCGTTTTGACGATGCCGCTGGTGGGGTTGAGCATCCCGCGTAGCTCGGCGGCGATTTGTTTGGCGATTCCTTCCATTTCTGGGTTTTGGGAGGCAGCTACGGCAACGGTGCGGCGTTCTAGGAGATTTTGGACGATCGCGATCAGTTCATCAGGATCGAAGGGTTTGGATAAATAGGCATCGACACCCGCCTGATAGCCAGAAATGCGATCGGCTTTCATGCCTCTAGCCGTTAAGAAAATTACAGGCGTGGCTTTGAATCTGTCATCATCCCGCATTCTTTTGAGAAACTGATAGCCATCTTCCTGCGGCATCATCACATCGGAAATAACCAAGTCAGGCAACTGATGTTGTAACAATTCCCAGGCATCTTTAGCACTACTCGCCACTTGGACGGTGTACCCACTATCTTCGAGATATGCTTGAACCGCTTCCCGCAATCCTGGTTCGTCGTCTACTACTAAAAGTTTACCTGCCATGATTTTGCCTTCCCATCCGCTTGCAGTCTACACTTCTCACTTTAACAAAACTTGTCCGGTTTAAGCTGAGGATTATCTAATGGGACAGCGATCGAGTCGAGCTAAATTTCCACAGTGCTAACCCAGACAGCAGATGGTGTCAGTACTTTGGCTGATTGCATCCGAGTAACATTTGTTATGATGGCGGGTATAGATTGCTACCACCTAGATTCTACTCGACTGCTGTATTTGAGTTAGCTCTCGATCGCATCCTCAGCTCGATTTAACGGTTTAGCATCAGCCTTTACAAGTTCGTCACAGCTCGATCGATTGTCAGGTTGTCATATTAAATTAATTATTGAGATTGATGCTCCTCACCACTACACCAATTCCCACCTCATTAGTTATTACAATTTGGAGTTTACGCTCTGTTCCGATTAGTCTGCTGATCTTAATGTTTGTGTTTAATAGTGGCAGTATTCATGCGCCCCGTCCCAATTCTCACTTTTGGTTTGATGCGATCGCAATTCTCTGCATTGTCGGGATTCTTACTTACTGGAACTGGTTGAAAAGATTACACTGGAATATCAGCTTTACTATTTATTTATATATCTTTTTAGTTTTAATCCTGCGCAATCCTTACGGAATTTTGACAGCAGCCCCACAAGGACGATTGGGTATTACCGAATGGGAATCTATTCTCAATACTCTCTATGTAGGCTGCGGAATTTTTGGGATTGGTATGTTAATTGAAGGGCTAATTTTTAAGCTGCGACAGTCTCAAGTTTGGGCATGGTGGACGGCGTTAATTGTCTCGATGCTATATGTGGCGAGTGTGGTCTTTTTCTTCTCTGGAACATTGGGAATTTGGAGTTTACTCGATGCCGATACTAAGCAGCACTTCAAACGCTGGGTAAGGAGTAACTAATAGTTAATAATTAATAGTTAATAATTAAATAAGCTATTTACGAAATATTTTCTGACGCAATTGACCGATAAATCGGTCGAATTCCGGTAACTTTAGTTGGGAGACGATCGCTAGAAAGACAGTTAAGCTAATGCCTCCAGATAAGACCAGTTGCAATATTAAAGTAAAGGTATTGCTCATCGGGACAAACTGCTGCCACACATAACTAGTACCCCAGGCGATGCCACCAGTGATTACACTAGCAATAAATATCCCCACCAGTGGTAAAAAGCCCCGCCACGGTAAACCATTCAACCGTCGATCGAGCAAGAATAGCATCGTCGAAAAGGAAATAATATTAATACAAACCGTCGATAAGGTAATCCCAGCGGCTCCAAATGGCTTCCATAACAAGTAGTCAAACAGAAAGTTAAAGAAAATATTGACCATGCTAATTTTGAATGGCGTACTGCCATCGCCGAGCGCATAGAAAACTCGCACCAAAACATCTCGCGCCAAAAAGAAAAACATCCCCAAACCCGAGGCAATTAAAATCGAGCCGACTAACTGCGAGTCTTGAGTTTTGAACGCCCCATACTGATAGACGGTTTTGACGATCGGGAAAGATAATGCCACAATAATCGCACTCAGCGGTAGCATGGTAATCCCCGTCAGCACTAAGATCTGGCGAATCCGATCTTTGAGCTGCGTCCGAGTACTCGGATCTGCTAAGCGGGAGAATTCTGGCAATAGGGGCACCAAAATCATATTGGAAATAATCCCGAGTGGCGTCTGTACGAGTAAGCCAGAGTACTGCATTGCTGAAGCTGCACCCGCAATTCCAGAGGCAAAGGATAGATCGATAAACAAATTGATTTGGGAGGTGCTAGAGGAGAACGTCGCGGGGGCGAGAATTTTTAAGACATCTTTTACTCCCTGTCGCCGCCATTCAAACCGGGGTTTAATCGTGCCCAATCCCGCTCGCCATTGTGCAATTACCTGCATCAACCATTGCAGCAGTGCGCCGACTAGAGCTGTTCCTGCTAGCACTCTCCCGCCGAGGAGGGCATATTCCGGGAGCATAATATTCCGTCCCAAATAGATCGCCAAGCCACCGACTCCAATAATGGTGGTGGCGCTAGTTAGGAGCGGACTAATCGAGGGCAACCAATAAAAATCCGCCGAGCTGAGCGTCCCAAACCCAATCCCAATCAAGCCGCCGAGGACTGCCATTAAGGACATGATCTGGAGCTGCTCGATCGCACTTTGGCGCACCAAGGCACCTCTGATGGCATCGGTACTATGAGTCAAACTCGGCGCAAAAAAGTCGATCGCATTACTGGCAAAGCAGAAGATCAGCATACTAACGAGTAACAATACCAGCCCGACGATCGTGGTAATTGTCTCGACGATCGGGACTACTTGCGATTTATCTTTTTCCTTGGCGAGGACGCTAACGATCGCGCTATGAAATGGCCCATTGATCCCACCGAGTAAAATCAGTAAAAAGCCGGGAATAGCATAGGCATAAGTAAACGCCTCGATCGCGACGCCATTGCCAAAGGCGGCGGCTAGAGCCATCTGGCGGACTAGTCCGAAGACTTTGCTAATCAGGGTTGCCGCAGCAACGATCCCGGCAATATTGGCAATCGACTTGGTTGGTTTTGGCGATTCAGTCACAGATCGGTGAGGGATTAAGGGTGAGCTGCTGGGAGCGAAAGTATTTCGATCCTGAGAGAGTATCTGAAAAGTCAATTCTGTTAAGCATAGACCCTGGAAATCCACCCGAGCAAGCCTTAAAAAGGGGGGAACCGGATTGAAAGTCCCCCTTTTTAAGGGGGATTTAGCGGATGCAATCGCGCTGAGGTTTCCTCAGCGTGCGTTGCACCAAGCAGGGGGATTTACCTACTGGAAACGAAGCAATTTGACTTTTCAGACATCCTCTAAGGCGCGGACTAAATACTCACCTATCTTAGATCGAGTTGCGATCGAGTCACACGTTGCTGGTGGTGTTTAGATGTCGATCGTCGCTTAAACTAATGAATATGCTACCGTTCACAGCTCGATCCCCAATGCGCCGTTTTCCAACCAATCTTCAAAACTTAGCAATTATCGGGTTAGGATTTCCAGTTATTGGACTGAATATATGGGTGCTGTCACAGTTTTTTAGATATTTCGAGCACCTGATTACTATTTTGACGATCGCGGCACTGAGCGCGTTTTTACTCAACTATCCAGTTAAAATTCTCGAACGAATCCATTTTCGCCGCATCCCGGCAATTATTGGCGTTTTATTACTTACGATCGCGCTGTTAGTAATTTTGGGCGTAACTGTCGTGCCCAGTGCCCTCGATCAAACTACCGAACTAATCCAGCAGATCCCAGAGTGGCTCCAAGCTAGTAATGATAATATCAATGCTTGGGAAGAATGGGGCAAAGGAAAAGGCTTCCCGATTGACTTTAATGTCTTGCGTACCCAGATTAATGCCAAAATCGATACTCAAATCCAAATTATTGGTTCTCAAGTAGTAGGGTTGGCAGTAGGTACTCTATCTGGCGTCATCGACACACTATCGATCGTGGTATTATCTGTCTACATGTTGATTTATGGCGATCGATTGTGGCAGGGTCTGATTGGCATTATTCCCGAGCGGATTGGGATGCCTCTGAGTGAATCATTGCGACTGAATTTCCAAAACTTTTTTATCAGTCAGTTGATTTTAGGGATATTTATGGCATCGACACTGACGCCGACTTTCTTTTTTTTAAAAGTCCCATTTGGCTTGTCTTTCGCAATCTTTATCGGAGCTTCAGAACTAATTCCGTTCATCGGTGCTAGCTTGGGGATCGGACTGGTGACAATCGTGATTATGCTAAAAAACTTTGGATTGGGCATCTCCGTCTTAATTGCCGCAATTGTGATTCAGCAAGTCAAAGATAACTTGTTAGCACCCAAATTGATGGGCGAGTTTATCGGTCTAAATCCAGTCGCGATCCTGATTTGTTTATTGATCGGCGGTCAAATTGCGGGATTGTTGGGTGTAATTGTCGCCGTGCCAATTGCGGGGACGATCAAAGGGACAATCGATCTCATCCGCCAGCAGCATAGTTTAGTGCCCCAGCCCGAATTTGTGGGAGGATCGATCGAGGAGAAGGGGGAAGGGGTAAAGGGTAAAGGGTAATGGGTAATAGGTAATAGGTAATAACCTCCCCCAGTCCCCCAGTCCCAAGTTAGCAAGATCTTCACTGCCAAACTCAGGCTGCTTGCCTTAAGAGCTTATAATTGTTACCGATAAGTATCGCGATTAAATTCAGAAGATCATGTGGAAAAAAATTACCGTGTCATTCATCCTGACACTGGCGATCGTCTTACAACTCAATGTCGCTCCCGTGCAGGCTGCGGGACTGCAAGGCTATATCGATACTGCGGATGGTTACAAGTTTCTCTATCCTAATGGCTGGGTAGCAGTCAAAACGACTAAAGGCGCGGATATTATTTTCCATGACTTGATCGAATCTAGCGAGAACGTCAGTGTCGTCATCAGTCAAGTGGATAAAGATAAGAAACTCAGCGATCTGGGTACTGCTTCCGATGTCGGTTACAAGCTGGGCAAAAATGCGATCGCACCGCCAGGATCGGGACGTGAAGCCGAATTGATTAGTGCCGAGACGCATGAAGCCAAGGGCAAAACCTACTACGTCCTCGAATATGATGTCAAATTACCCACTAGCCATCGTCATAATATTGCTAGCGTAGTTGTCAGTCGCGGTAAACTATTTACCTTCAATGCCTCGACTACCGATCGACGGTGGACGAAAATGAAAAAAGTCTTCGATGAAGTCATTAATTCTTTTAGCGTAGCTTAAACAGCCGCTCGCGATCGGTTACTCAACTATGACTACTAACTTTGTGCTAGCTTCCGCTTCTCCCGCCCGTCGCCGACTATTACAAAGTGTCGGGATTAACCCTCTAGTCTGTGTCAGTCACTTTGATGAATCGCTGATTAAATTAACAGATCCGATCGCTTTAGTCGAGACATTGGCTTTGCGCAAAGCTGAAGTCGTATTGGAACAAGTTAGCAATTCGCTAGTCTTGGGATGTGATTCGGTATTAGTTGTCAATGGGGAAATTTTTGGGAAACCGCAAAATCCAGATGAAGCGTTTAGCCGCTGGCAACAGATGCGGGGTAGGTGCGGTACGCTCTACACCGGACACGCACTCATCGACCAAAGCCAAACCAAACAGGTCGTCCGCTGCGGGATGACGCAAGTTTATTTCGGTCGCGTGTCGGATGCTCAGATTCAAGCCTATGTCGCCACTGGCGAACCGTTGGTCTGTGCTGGAGGTTTTGCACTAGAAGGCAAAGGAAGTGCCTTCATTGACAAAATTGAGGGCTGTCATAGCAATGTCATCGGTCTGAGTCTCCCCTTACTGCGATCGATGCTCGCCGAACTCAATTACGATCTCACGCATTACTGGTGAATCCTGTTAATCGAACCCCTATGATCTCTAGCCAAGAATTTCAAGCCAAATTGCAAGCCGGACAAATTCAGGAAGCGTTGGCATTGGCAATCCAATCCGCCAGCGAATTGGATATTACCACCCGCATGACTGAGGATCTGCCCCATCATCGGTCTTCGGGTAGTGAATACCTCCGCACTAAAATTAATCTCCTCACTGGCAATGTCGAGAATGAAGTCGGCAAAAAGCTCGTTACCGATAACAATAATTATCTCAAGCTGCAACAGTTACATATCGAGCGGGTTGCGGATAGTCATCGGCTCGTTTGTAGCTACCTGCTACAGCTTGAGGCAATTCTTACTGCTTTACCTGCAACGGCTGGCAGCTTGGAACGTGCAGAGAATCTTCCCCCTTGGACGACATCGATCGATCCCACTACAGTTGCGCCCCAACTACCGACTCATCCAGCGTTGGATGAGGATTTCGATCTATCTGTAGACCGAGATGGTGAAGTGTGGGAAGAATGGGTTGAAGATGAAGATTTTCAGTTTGAAGCGGGAGCGCCACAGCCTCAGTCAACTTCGCCGATTTCGATCTTACCCGATCGAGCTGTACACTCAGTCCGCAGTCCCTTAAATCCCCTCCCACTCAAACCAATTGCGCTCCGCTCGGCATCGACACCAGTCAATACGTCCGGCTGGGACAAATTCGCGCCTGAATATATCGACAGCGATGCTGAGTCACAATCGCCACTACTTAGCAGCAGCGATATCGATCGTCTTGACGATTTATTGACGCGAGATATTTAAATCGAGTTAGGCATTCCATATGGGTTGTCAGTAGATCGGCTCAGCGCAAATGTTCGCAGCTAGATCGATGCTTACTTTTCAACTCTGACCTTGCCATTATTAGTCGGGCAATTATTAACTGTTAATGAATTAGATATGTTAGCTGAGTTTCTCAATTTCCCGTTGGGGGTAGCAAATTTATTTGTTACATTACCAGCAAGCCTAGATTTGACAACGATTTTAGGGGCATATAGCGATTGGTTCGATTTCACGCGATCGCCATTGGCATGGACATTTGTGTCGCCAGGAGAAGAAATTTTTCAGGTAGGAGGGTTTCGTTTAAAATGGTATGGCGTATTGATTGCTAGTGCAGTCTTAATTGGTGTTAATTTATCGATGCGCTTGGCAAAATCGCGCCAAGTCGATCCAGAAGCGATCGCCGATCTGGCAATTTGGCTGATACTAGCTGCGATTCCCTCTGCAAGACTGTATTACGTGGCTTTTCAGTGGCCGACTTATGCCAGAGATCCAGCGCAGATTATTAAAATTTGGGAGGGCGGTATTGCTATTTATGGGGCAATTATTGGCGGGACGATCGCGGCAATTATCTTTGCTAAACTCAAGCAAATTTCCTTTTGGCAGTTAGCTGATATTGTTGCCCCATCGCTAGCATTAGGACAAGCGATCGGCAGATGGGGTAACTTCTTTAATTCAGAAGCTTATGGCTCGCGGACAGATTTACCGTGGCGATTATATATTCCTAGAGAAGCTAATTATTTTCACCCAACGTTTTTGTATGAATCTTTGTGGAATTTATTAGTATTTACACTGTTGATGGGGTTATTTGTTGCCGATACTCGCCATCATCGCTTGAAGACAGGCTCGATTTTTTTAGTTTATTTGATTGCTTATGGGGTCGGGAGATTTGGGATCGAAGGCTTGCGAACGGATAGTTTGATGTGGGGTGCGCTGAGAATTTCGCAGGTAGTCAGCTTGGTCGGCATTGCGATCGGTTCCCTCGGTTTACTATGGTTGTACGTGCGCCAGCGACAGTTGCCAGATGTAGCGTGAATATCGCCAACGACAGCCCGCTCGGATTTAGCGCTAAACTAGCTTTACAACTCAGCTATAAATTAATGAATTTTACTGAAATCACTGTGACCGAATTAGCTGCCAAGCTAGCCGCTAATAATGATGAGCAGTGCCAATTTGTAGATGTCCGGGAACCTCAAGAATTAGCCATTGTGGCATTGCCGGGATTTATTAATCTACCATTGAGCGAACATGCCGACTGGTCGCCAGAAATCTACACCCGCCTGGATAAGGATCTCGCTACCTTTGTTTTGTGTCATCATGGGATGCGATCGGCGCAGATGTGTCAGTGGTTGAGCGATCGTGGTTTTAGTCAAGTTAGCAATATTAGTGGCGGGATTGATGCCTACAGCCGTCATGTAGATGCGAGTTTACCCAAATACTAGCTCATGATGGCGATCGAATTTTCCCTCACCCCTGTCTCGATCCTGAAGCTACCAAAGCATACATGGTTCGCTCCGCGCCACAGTTAGCTCGTTAGCGTTGGCGTTGGCGTAGCCTGCCGTAGGCACAGCCCCTGGAGAAAGAGAATCGAATTTTGGTAGCAGTTGCCCAGATCGGTTACGATAGTATTCTCCGACGGGATCGCCCGATTCTCCTTCTCCAGAAGCTACGCCAACGAGCAAATAAGATCTAACCAAAATAATTACACCAGACTTTTTTATTTAGATCTAGTCCGATTGGCAAAAAACTAATCGCTATTCGATCGCCATTCCCAACGATCGCCGACACCGGATCTACTAAAGAACCCCCACAACTCTTAATTCCGTGCAGCGGTATTAGTCTATGTCATTCGATTTGAATCAGCGTCATCAACAGATTTTGTGGGCAACTATTCGTCAGTATATTTCTACCGCCGAACCTGTTGGCTCAAAAACGCTAGTAGATGGCTACAATTTGAATATTAGTCCAGCGACAATTCGCAGTGGATTTGCAACTTTGGAGAAGGCCGGATTTTTATACCAACCCCATACTTCGGCTGGCAGAATTCCTTCAGATTCGGGTTATCGTGTTTATGTCGATCGAGCGATCCAGCCATCGCCGGACATCGGTCGTCAAGTCGCTGGGGCGCTTGCTGACAAGCTCGATTGGGATGGGTGGAGTATCGAAGCCATCATGCGCGGTGCCGTCGAAGTCTTGGCGACGCTCAGCGGTTATATCACGATGATTACCCTCCCTCAAAACCGTCGCTTGAGTGTCAAACACATTCAACTCGTGCGTGCTGATGAGCGCAAAATTATGGCGATCGTAGTGTGGGACTCTTATGAAACCCAATCGTTAATCGTTCAATTACCCCCAGATTTGCCGACTCTCGCCGAAGAGTTGTTCGATCGAGAACTCCAGATGCTATCAAATTTTTTAAATAGTAAACTGCGCGGTAGATCTTTACTCGAAGTATCTAAATTAGATTGGAGCGAATTAATTGGTGCCGAATCTCACCCGGATAATTGGCAGTGTCAGCAATATATCAGTTTGATGAGTAATTCGCTGGTCGATTTATCTAGGCAAGCTAAACCCATTCATTCATCACAGATTATGATTTGGGGGATTTCGGAAGTCCTCGGTCAGCCCGAATTTTCCCAACTCCAACAAGTGAAAAATCTACTGCATTTGTTAGAATCAGAGCAAGACAAATTGTGGGAGTTAATCTTCAATCCACAGATTCATGCCCTCGATCGTCTGGAAGCCCAACTAGACCCGCAGCAGTCTAAAATTGAGATCAGAATCGGCGCTGAAAATCCGCTCAAGCCGATGCAAATTTGTACGCTGATTTCGACTAACTACCATCAAGATTCAGTTCCCGTCGGTAGTGTAGGTCTACTCGGTCCCAAACGGATGCTGTATGAAGATTCGATCGCCTTGGTCAAATCAGCGGCTAAATATATCTCGACAGCAATCAGTCAGGAATAAATCGATCGTCAATGTTTTAGGAGCGTAATAATTTAGATGAGGTCGAATCAACTGATTTTTGGGACATTGTGGCTGCTATTTACTGGCTACGCTTTCTTATTAGCTCCACCCGTTGGCGAAGCCTCTCCTCTGGAGAATCGTAGCGATACACTACAACTAATCATCGATCTGTCCACAGGTAAATGGGACGGTATTAATCCCTTAGTAATTGCCTTATTCAATCTGATGGGCGTGTTACCGATGATTTATGCTTGCCTAATGCTCATTGATGGCAAAACTCAAAAGCTACGAGCGGGACTATTTAGTGCGGCATCTTTCGGTGTTGGTGCCTTTGCGATATTACCTTATCTCGCTTTGCGAGTGTCCGATCCAGCTAATCGCGTTGGCGTAGCCTCTCCCCTGGAGAATCGGCCCAGTGCCAGTCCGATCGAGCGAAATGGTATCATCAAACTAGTTGATTCTCGCTGGTTGGGCATCAGTTTGACGATCGCGACGATCGTACTGCTCAGCTATGGCATCAGTCAGGGAAACTTTGCCGATTTTGCCCAACAATGGCAAACTAATCGGTTCATTCATGTGATGAGTTTAGACTTTTGTCTGCTGACATTACTGCTGCCAGTCTTAATCCCAGATGATATGAAGCGGCGGCACTTTGACAACCCGAAATTAGTGAACGCATTATCATTAATTCCGCTATTTGGGGCACTTTACTACCTGTGTACCCGACCTAATTTATCCGAGTTAAACTCCAATTCTGCGCCGAAAACAGTTTAGGCACTCCCAAAATTTTCACGCTCACTCAGTCAAATTCCACTGCCATGCTAAAAATTGCTGTTGTAGACTACGATATGGGCAACTTACACTCAGTTTGTAAGGGTTTACAACATGCGGGTGCCGAGCCGTTAATTACCCATTTACCATCAGAATTAGCCAGCGCCGATGCGATCGTTTTGCCGGGAGTTGGTTCCTTCGATCCTGCCGTCAAAAAGATTCGCGATCGCGATTTGGAGCAGCCACTCAAAGATATTATTGCCAGCGGCAAACCATTTCTGGGCATTTGTCTGGGTTTGCAAATTTTGTTCGATCGATCTGAGGAAGGACGAGAGGCTGGCTTAGGGATAATTCCCGGCATCGTCCGGAAGTTCCAGCCAGAACCCCATCTAACCATCCCACAAATGGGCTGGAATCAACTCCACCTCACTCAGTCAAACTGTCCGCTGTGGGGGCAAATAGCCCCCGCTGTGTGGGTATATTTCGATCATTCCTACTATGTCGAGCCGAGTGTGTCAACGACGACTGCCGCTGCTGTCACACACGGTACTCAAACCGTTACCGCCGCGATCGCTCAAGCTAATATTATGGCAGTACAGTTTCATCCCGAAAAGTCCTCTACAACTGGTCTTCAGATCCTCGCTAACTTTGTCCGCACCAGCGAAAGTCAGAAATAGGGAATAGGGAATAGTCCCAGTAGGGTGGGCACTGCCCACGACTAGGTTTCAGGTATAATACCAAATCCAATTTATCAACACTTCTTGTTGCAGGCACAAACCCGTCGCCCTCACCCCGCAGTCGCCTCCGGCTCCTGCTCCCCTCTCCCAAACTTGGGAGAGGGGTTGGGGGTGAGGGCTAATGAGCTGGGTATGTAAACAGGATTTGGGATAATCTACTCTATAAATAATTACACTCGCCTACTTAGTGAATAGCCAGTAGGGTGGGCACTGCCCACCGACTAGGTTTCAGGCGTAATTTATTATATGAATAATTGCACCTACCTACTTAGACAGCAAAATGGGTAACTCAATACGAGTTACCCATATGTATCAGAGGACATCTGAGCTAGTGACGATCGATCTGTAGATCTAGGCTATCGATTGAAATAACTCCAAATAATCGCGCGCAATTTTTTCAGATGTATAATTGCTGCGACAATATTCACGACCAGAGCGACCCAGTTCCTGTGCCAGCCGAGGATTTTGGCTCAGGCGGTGTAGATATTGTGCCAAACCGCGAGCATCGCCATTGCGAACGGTAGCACCACAATTAGCTCGATCGAAAACGTCGTTTAGATAAGAGCTTTTGGGGCAAATACTCACGATCGGACGACCGGATGCTAATGCAGAGTATAGCTTACTCGGTGCGACTAAGCCCTCCATTCCCTCACTTACACTCACGATCGATACATCACAAGCAGTTAGCGAATAAGGGAGATTTTCCCGAGATTGGTAAGGTAGAAATAAACAATTTGTCAATCCCAGATCGATCGCCGACTGCTGGAATTGTTTGCGTTTTTCCCCGCTGCCGATAAACACAAATCGAATCGGTGTATCTCGTAGCAAAGTTACAGCGTCAAATAAAGTGTCCATATCATGACAACGCCCCATGTTGCCAGAGTATAGCACGGTGAATGGCTCGACTAGTCCGTGTTCGCGGGCAAACCAGTTATCCTGTTTGGGAATGGGTGCGATCTGTTCGGGATCGACCCAACTGGGAATAATCGCAATTTTCGCCTCCAGACCTGATTGTTTAGCCACAATCCGCTCTTTCATATTTTCGCTCAAGACAATAATTGCCTCAGCATGTTTCCAAGTCAGACGGTTGAGTCGCTCCCAGATTTTGACTAGCCAATGGTGCGGCTTGATGACACCTAATTCGATCGCGATGTCTGGATAAATATCATAGAGCAAACAGACATAGCGAATGCGGCAAATGCGGCTGAGTAAATAGCCTAGCAAGGGTAAAAACGGTGGTGCGGTAGTCAGGACGACAATCTCGCGATCGTTAGCGTGGCGGAGCAGATGGAGCGCTGTCCGCACAAAAAATATCGCGCCAGCAACTGCTTTACCGCGAATGCGCTGGGGCCAAAAGCGGGCGGATTGAGAACGACGAATGCTTAAAGAGTTATGAAATTCCGTACGCGGCGAATCATCTCGCTCAAAGGCATAAGAAGGCTGGCTGGTGAATACATCTACCCGCCCAAAGATCTTGAGATTGTGAGCTAATTCTTCAATAAGTTGACCTGTTGCCGCATAATCTGGCGGAAAAAATTGATTGATAATCTTGAGATCGATCGGGGGATAAGTTTTCAGGGGTGTCAGCGAGTTAAGTTCTGGGGCACTAGGATAATCTTTCCGGGGAATAGGACAAGCCTCGGGAAGATTGATTTTCCTGGAAGACGACATATCGCTAACTTGTGAGGAGGAATGCTTAATAAATAAAGCCATTATTTTTTGTCAGTCTTTTTGCACGGCAGATCGAAAAAGGGACTTTAGTGAATCGAATTATACATTGTGAACGATTAGTGAGATCGAAAATTTATACATATAGTACCCTCATTATGCAATTGAATAACTAAAATCTCTAAAACTTTCGTTTAAGTTCACTGTTCTGAGGATGAGAGTGTTACAGCACAGAAAGCTTTGCGCGAGCGAATAGAGGCTGATGTAGTCTGAATTCATTGTGTGTCATTAACTAGGACATCTTACTATAGTATTCACCCAGAAATGGTGTTTACTATCGCAAAATCAAATTTTATCAGGAGATGGCGGGATGCCTGAAAATCGTGTCGCTTTAGCGCACGGATGAAAGACGACTCGTGCGGCTTCAGCCGCCTAACGTCTTTGAACAATGACAACCCTTGTTCAATCCATTGATTTATGATATTGTATTCGTCATAAGCATAGCCAAACCAATACCCCCTAATGCTCGTATTTGAGTATAAAGTTTACGGCAAATCTAGCCAGTTCAACGCAGTTGAAGAGGCAATTCGGACAGTGCAGTTCATCCGCAACAAAGCTATTCGGCTTTGGATGGATGGCAGGGCAAAGTCTTGTTACGACCTCAATAAATACTGTGCTGTGCTGGCTAAAGAGTTCCCGTTTGCCAACCAACTCAATTCGATGGCACGTCAAGCAGCAGCCGAGCGTGCTTGGGCATCAATTCAGCGTTTTTACGATAACTGTAAAAGTAAAATTGCTGGTAAGAAAGGTTTTCCTCAATTCCAGAAAGACAACCGTTCAGTCGAATATAAAACGTCGGGGTGGGCATTGAGCGATGACCGCAAATCGATTACCTTTACTGACAAGAAAGGCATCGGTAGGTTAAAACTCAAAGGAACCAGAGATCTAAACTTTTACCAGCCCGACCAAATCAAACGGGTAAGGCTGGTAAAGAGAGCAGATGGTTACTTTGTGCAATTTTGCATTTCTGTTGACCGGACAGAGATTTTACCTGCTACTGGTAACACGATTGGATTAGATGTCGGAATTTCTAGTTTCTACACCGATTCAAACGGCTTAGAGATTAAAAATCCTAAGTTTTACCGAGCTGGTGAAGTGAAAGTGAAACGGGCACAACGCTTAGTTTCTCGCAAGGTTAAAGGTTCAAACAACCGCATCAAATCTCGAATCAAGCTAGGTAAGACCCACCTTAAAATAAGCAGGCAACGGAAAGATCACGCTGTAAAATTGGCGCGAAACGTAATCCGGTCTAACGACTTGGTAGCCTACGAAGATTTAAGAGTGAGAAACATGGTTAAGAACCATTGTTTAGCCAAATCGATTTCTGATGCGGGATGGTATCAATTTAGAGTTTGGCTAGAGACATTTGGGCGGATATTTGGACGGGTAACAATTGCAGTAAATCCCGCCTACACCAGCCAGGAATGTTCTAGCTGTGGCGTAATTGTGCAGAAGTCGTTGTCTACCCGTACTCACTCTTGTCAGTGCGGCTGTGAACTCGGACGCGACCATAATGCCGCGCTCAATATATTGACCAAAGCAATAGGCACGGTGGGGCACACCGGAATCTCAATACTAGATATTGGAATCGCTCAGGGAGATTCGTCCTCTACTATCGCTGGTGCAAACCTGTGATAGCAAGATGGGTCATTGAACTGAGAATCTCCCTGCTTCTAGGCGCGACGTTTGTGGGGGCAGCTTCCCCCACAAAGCTCGCTTGTGAGAGTGAGCGAAAGCGAAACCTCACCGAGCTGGGGGAGTGTCAAAGGTGATAATTGAAATTTTCCCGATCGTTAGGTTGAAGTAATTTGTGATGCGGCTGGATAAATATACTGTAGGCAACTATGTTCCAGGGGCACCACTATGGAAGCAAATCGCTTGGTACTACCTGGGATCGCCACTAGTCAGTAGCTACTGGATTCTCAGTTATGAATTTAAGTGCTGGGTACTGCGTTGTTTTGGCGCACAGATGGGACAAGGCATCTTTGTGAAACAGGGTTTGAGGGTGAAATTTCCGTGGCGGTTGGCGGTAGGTGATTTTGCGTGGTTGGGCGAGAATTGCTGGATTGACAATGTAGCAATGGTGACGATCGGTAGCAACGCCTGTATCTCTCAAGATGTGTATCTATGTACTGGCAATCATGATTGGAGCAGTCCGACTTTCGAGCTTAAGGATACCCCGATTGACATCGGTGCAGGCGCTTGGATTGCCGCCCGCGCTGTAGTCGGGCCGGGTGTTTGTGTTGGTGACGGTGCGGTATTGTGTCTGGGCAGTGTGGCATGTAAATCGTTAGCGCCGATGACCATCTATGCTGGCAATCCAGCCCAACCGCTTAGAGAGCGCAAAATGTCAGCTACTCCAGATCTAGAGATCCCCGATCCTAACCTTGGCTGACGAACTCGTACTTGCGCTCGATCGCCGATCGCGCAAATGTTCGGCTTCGATGATATGAATACTTAGTAATATCTCAGCTAGGGTTCGTTGGAAAGCATAATACCAACCATGCCAACCATCGAGAATACCGCCTTTGAGAATTAGGCAGTAAATTAACACAATAAATGGAGCAAAGACCTTCCGTTTGCGAATTCGATCGCCAAAACTTAATTCAGATTTAGGCATTTCCAGCAGTTTTTTGGCTTCCATCACCATATAGCGATCTTGCGCCCACAGCCACCGACTCAGCGGCTTGCGATCGTCATGATGGATATAGGCATCCAGACGACTCGATCGACCTTGAAGTTCTAGTAATTGAGTATGACCATCATCAATATAAGTTGCACGATCTTTTCTAAATAAAGCTAATCGATCGGGTAAAATAGTTCCGTGCAAAGGTTTACCAAATACACAGTATCTATAGGGAATAAAGTAACCGTCAATTGCTGAATTATTCAAAGAACTAAATGAATCGATCAGCTCATCTGTCAATACATAATCTGCATCTAAAGACAAGACCCACTCTGACTTAACCTGCTCTAAACCGTAGTTCCACTGCTGGGCATGGGTATCAAATTTCCGTTGAAATATTTTGATTTGCGGATGAGATTTGAGGATTTCTAGCGTACTGTCCTCGCTAAAACTATCAATGACAATTATTTCCTGCGCCCAGTCAAGTTTTGCGAGCGTGCGTCCGATATTGGGAGTTTCATTGTAAGTCAGAATTAGTGGCGTAATTGTCTCGATATTCATATAGAGTTGGTATAAATAGCTAGATTACTATCGTCAATAAAGTCAGGCATTTGTCCTAAGCAGACGACTATTAATTAACCTTCGCTGTTCCTAAAATTGATGGTAGCGGCTGTCGATCGACGATCGTTTGGTAAACTCGAATGAGATCGGCGGCGATCCGATCCCAGTTGTAGTTTTCGATACTAAACTTACGGGCATACACACCCATTTGCTGTACGCGATGAGGCTCAGTTAGATATCGAGCGAGTGCCTCGGTAATCGCCTCAATATCTAGCTCGGCAATGTAACCAAGCTCGCGATCGCGAACGACAGTAGATAGACCGACACCAGGAGTTAATAACACCGGGGTGCCAACAACCAGAGCTTCTAGAACAGCGATCCCAAAGTTTTCCGAGTGGGAAGTCAAGGCAAATAAGTCGGCTCCTTGAAGTAATAAATCTTTTTGAGTTCCTTCGATAAAACCAACCATCCGAGTGCGATCCTCAATCCCTGCGGTTCTTAATAACGACTGAATCTCTGCTTCATACTCTGGGGTACCACTACCTGCCAGTACGAAGGTAAACCGCCGTTCTCGAAGTTTACCGAGTGCCGGAATCAGATAGTCCAATCCCTTCTTGTAATGCAGTCGAGCTAAAAAGAGAATAATCGGTTCATCTGCGGGACAATTCAAATTTTGCCGTAGCAAATTAGCAGCATCTGGGATTTTGGCTGGTATCTCAGTTAAACCCAATGGCAGCACAAATGTCTCAGCTTTCAAGTTTAAAGCCATGACATCATCGCGTTCTTGTTCGCAGGTTAGATGGATAGCGCCAGCACGATCGAGATTGGCTCGTTCGATCGACTTCAAATAAATTTGCTTTTTCCGACCACCTCGATCGAGCGACCATTGACAGAGCATCCCATGTGGTGTCACCAGATAAGGAACTCCTCGCAGCCGGGAGATCGCCATCGTCACAGTAGACGTGTAGGAAAATATCGCATGAACGTGGATCGAGTCATACTTAGCGATATGTCTAAATAGCCAAGTCGTAAACGCTCCTGAAAAAGCAAACTCACGTAGGGCATTCAGCGGTGGCGAGAAGCGGGGGAAAAAGTAAGTAGGGATGCCATCATACCGGGTCAGCGTACCCAGTGGCACATCGAGAAGATCGTTCCCATCATCGTTAGTTGTCGCAATTTCTGCATCGATTCCGCTGTCTCGCAGCGCACGCACCATATCTAGGACTGCTCGACTCGTCCCCCCTCTAACGGGAGAGACTGAAGGAATTACATGTAAAATTTTCACTGATATAGCCCAACATCATCAGGATATTCTGGTTCGACACTGGCATAGTAAGTACGAACTCGATCGACTTCGACTAGATAAGCACCCATGACGAGATACATTAAAAACACGAGCAGTGAAAATGTAATATTTCCTAGTAGAAAAGCTTCAAACACGCTTCCGACAAGCATCGATCCCAATCCAGCTATGACTACACTAGTCTGAAAGAAGTAGTATTTTTGTCGATTACCTAATTGATTGAGCTGCCAGATTAGCTTGATAGACTCCCATCCCATTAGTAACATCGGAATCAACCCGGTCAATCCAAGATTGGCAGCGGCTGATAGCCAAGAGTTTTCACCATGACCCATGCGATCTCCCCTTAGCGGTTCTCCAAATAAAATATTGTTGGTAAAAGAATTCCACATCCAATACCAAGCACTTTCACGGCTATTTTCAGTAGAAGCGAAGCGAGCACTGACAGAGGAGTCAATTCCTGACGATGTAGCCAATGAATCTGGCTCTAAGAATGGTAGTAACAGTGCTGCGGATATACCTATAAACAGTATGACTCGGAACCAAGCACCTCCGTTGTTTCGGAAAAACAATAAAATTGAAACTATACCCATTAGTAGCCCCGTACGCGAACCAGTTAATAATAAAAAGTACACGACAATCAGTAAAGTCACTAGCCAAAGGAATTTAAAAAAGTTCCATCTCGGGTGACTTTGGATCGAAAACATCAAACACGGAATTGTTGCAGCTAGCAATACTGCTGCGTGCTGTGGATTGCCTGTAGTTCCCAGGAAACGGCTGTGTACGAAAGTAATTGCATAGGGATTAAGTATATATTGATAGGTATTGGCTACGACAAAAATTAAGCCGACCACAGCGATCGATTTGACGGCGAGACGAAAGTTCTCATCATCTTGCAGCCATTGTCCTGGCCCTCGCTGCAACATGAACACAATCCCGCCAAAGGTCATCGCGGAGATGAATGCAAATTCTAGACTACCGTAAACCACTGTTTTAAAGAAAATTACAAACTGCACGAACATCAGATACTTAATGGGTTTAGGTATTACCCATCTTCGCCAAGTACCTTGTGTTTGGATTGCTAGCAGTACTAACAGGATTAGCAATACGATTGCTAATGGTCTACCGGATGCCCGAATTTGCTGAAGCGGAAACAGTAATGGTGGTGTTTTGACAAATCGATCGGCAAATATATTTAGTGATGAAGCAAAGCAACAGAGGCTGAACATCAGCCATGAAGTCTGCCGAGAACTAGTAGCTTTGAGCAGCATCAAAGCTCCAATAACAACCCCAATCAACCCAGCAGGAGTCGCCAAGAAAGTTATCAGTTGATCGATAAAGGTTTTATTCATTTTCTACAAGTCATTACAACTGGAGTGTTAACAGCGAAGTCGATGGCGGGTTGATTCACTTTGCCGCTTTAGTGCTCAAAATTCGTCCCGATTAGCTGTGTTTGGGAGTTGGCATCTGCTGACACCGTGTGCTGCTTTACGGCTGCCTGAAGCAGGTAGTGCCACCGAGCCACCCAGATACTAGTCGCATATGGTGCAGCTAGCTGTTGCGATCTTTTGCCCCACAAGGGTAATTCGGCATGATGCTCGTGGAAAGTTACTAAAGCCTGTGTAAGTCTAGCAATATTGTCTTCAGGAATCACTAGACCGTTGTACCACGATCGTACGACTTCTACCCCGGAACCACACATATCAGTGCAAATAATCGGCAACCCAGCGGCGGCAGCTTCGACAATCGCTAGGGGCCAGGGATCGAAGCGACTGGGTAAGATAAATGCACCAGCAGACTTCCAAACAGATTCCATCTCCGTAGGTTGTAAGAAGCCACGATCGATAATTCCTGGTTTGCCAGCTAATTGAGATTTGAGTTCGCCTTGTCCGCAACAGACTAAATCCCACGGCTCATCAACTCGATCGCGATAATCTTGATAGGATTGGATCAGGACATCGATCGCTTTAATGGAAAGATAACGTCCGATAAACAAAAACGATCGCGGCCAGTCCGATGTGGATCGCTTTTCCCACAGTGGCACCCAACTATCATAATCAATGCCATATAATCCGCGATCGATCCTGTCGGCGGGAATTCCCAATCGTTTGGCAAATTGCCAGCTACGCTCTCCTGTGACAACTACTCGATCCATCCGTTGCAGAAAAGAGCGCAGCACTAGCGGTGCCAGTCGCTGGCGCAAATTATCCTTCCAAGGTGTGTCCATTCCCATGACAAAAGCAGTATCTTTGAGTCTAGGTGCCGATGCCAACTTACAGTAGGGTTGATGCAGCCAACCACAAACCACTACCACATCAGGGTGTTCTGAAACTACCAATTGCTCGATCGATCGGGCATCTTGTCTGGCTTGGAGGTCGAGCAGGCGGCACGGAATATCCTGCATCAATCGATCGCCAAAGGCAGTTTCTGTCAGTGCTTGAAACGCAACTACAAAGACATCAACCTCGGCTGAATCATTGAGTGCGCGCCAGCAAGCAGCCATATAGCCAGAGATGTCCGACCAGCAGAATACAACCTTGAGCTTCATAAATTAACTTGCGAACTGAATTTTTTGTCAAAAATCAAAATTATAGAAAGCTTTGCTGCAAGTATTTCCGCAATGGGACACCTACTTTATCTCGATCGACTGAATTTGTATCTATAGTACTAGGCAAAGCGATTAAATGCAGTAACTAACCGCTCGACACAACTAGTCCAAGTATATGTTACTACATGGCGATGACCGCGCTGAATATAGTCTTCTCGGAGCTTCGGGATTCGATCGAGATCGACTAGGATATCTACAATTGCTGTTGTCATGACAGCATCAACGACAATCCCGGCATCCCCAACAATTTCTGGTAAAGATGCTCGATTGGATACCACGGCGGGAATACCTGCGGCCATTGCTTCTAATGCGGGAATCCCAAATCCCTCATAGGGCGAAAGGAATAATAGTGATGAAGCACATCTTAATAACTGAGGTAACTCAGCATCTAAAACCATTCCTAGTAAAGTTACATTAGGATGCTCCGTAGCGGCGGCAACATAACTAGCTTCAGAATCTCCAGCAATCACAATCTGTAAATCGCTCTTGCGCTGGTAGAGTTCTCTTGCCACCGCCAGAACATCGTCAGCACCTTTTTTCTGGCGTAATCCACCCACAATGATAATGTATGGGTTATCGATTATGGAATTGAGATCGGCAGGGGCAATTTTGGCAATCTCAAAGAAAGATAAATCGACACCATTGCCAATAGTCACAATTTTGTCAGGATTTGCATCCAACAAATCGACCATTCTCTGTTTTGAGAATTCTGAAACCGTGAACACAACTTGACAGTCAGCTAAAGCTTTTCGCACCCACAAACCCCATCGATAGGCAAATAATCGATGTTGCCAGGTGTGAGACCACGGAAGATCTGGTTCAAAGGCTTGAATATCATGAAGGGTAATTGCAACGGGGCACTTGGTCACAGGGAGATAAGTTTCCATCGGTGCGTAGAGCCAGTCAGTATTGGTTGGAATATATCTATCCATGTGTGGCAATCCCCATAGTTTCCACGCTCGCTCGGTAGTACTTTCAGCAGATGGAAAGGTACTAAATGGTAGTGGTGATAACGGAGATAGAGGGTTGAGTTGTTTATTTGTGGTCAACCACTGCTGTGAAAAAAAAAGTTCTAGAGAGATGTCATCTCGATTGTTCAGACCCAACAACATATTATTAATATGTTTACCAACGCCAGTACATGGTAAGTAAGTACGAATAGGATGAATATAAGAAGTTATTTGCATTTAAAGCAGAAGCCACAAAAGTAAATACATCGATCTGTATCGATCTATATCGATGATAATTTTAATATGCTCTATTTACAAGTTTGGACAATACAACTATTCAAGAGTAGGAAATCCAAATTCTTCTATTATCTTAGAACTTAGCTTTCGTTTGGAAAAAGCTTTCCACAATATAGATTTTAAGCTTGAGAATCTCTTGTCTTCAAGGTTAGTAGAAGAAAGATTTTGAGAATTAATCCTGTAGACAGCACCAGGGAAAGGAAGCGGCGTCAACTTTCGCTTACGTTCTTCCAATAACTTATTTACTTGCAAATGTTGCCAGATAACATCTAACCAATCAGTTGCTGGCGTTTCCATAGATTCAGGGAAGTCAGAATAATCACATCTAATAATATGTGAAGTTCCAGATACCATATCAAAACGAGGACGGATGAAAATACGATCGCTCCCAATTTGATATATGTAACCAGTTGGAAAATACCATCCATCACTTTCATTAAAATTTTCTGTAAATGAAACTAACCGATTAGAAACGAGATCGTCTGCATCCACTCTCATGACGAAAACAGATGAGTTTGCTTTGACAAGCTGAAGTTTTTTTATCTCTAGCATTCCTCGCTTGACCTTCGCATAAATATCGCCGTTAGCTTCATCCCAAGACTTCGGTATTGCGAAGGTTTCTTGAACCAATTTAATCCGATCGTTCTGAACAAAATTCAGAGGAGGTGAGTTACAAACTAAGATTACTCGATATTCTGTTGAATCTTGCTGAGTTATACTATGTAATGTTTCATTACATAATAAAGATATTTTCTCCCAGTCAGAGCAAGTTTCTGGACTTCGTAACGGAACGATAAATACGAACATGGTTAAGGAAATATTAAACAGATTATGACATTAGTTTGTGATGCTAAACAGAGGTATCTGTCGATAGACTGATTACTCTTTAAATATAGACTAAAAGCTCTAATTAAACTAAAAACAGGATAAGATTGGATGTTTTTTATAGTTCTAACAGACCTTTAGATTTAAATAAATGATAACTATTATTTATTAGCCTCAGAGAAACAATATTTTTTATTATCATCTTTGGAGCTTTCATAATCAACAAAGCTATATAGTGCAAGTATAAGTATGACTGAGATATATCTGGCTTTGCAAAAGATAGTAAGATGAATTGATGAGGAAGAAAATTATCCCGCTTATAACCAGCCCAATGAATCAATATCACCTGCTTCTTCTGATCTAAGCCTCCATAGTCCCATAGAAAATATTTACCATCACTCTGATAAATTTCTCCAGATTGACGTGCCCAAGCATTTTGACAAATGCCAGAGATGACTTCAGCAAAATGTCCATACCTAAGTGGTTTAAGATCGCAACAGTAATTAATGAATGCTTGGTCTGTATTTCGTGGATTGAGTTGTTCTCTGACTTTTAATGCTTCTGACGCTAATCTTTCAAACTCCTCAATTGAAAACAGCCCTTTACGAGATGCCCACAAGCCAGAGAGAAACCCTCTTCCCCGTCCTTGCTTCAGAAGCTCTCGACGTAGCACGCCTGGTTGATATACTTGATCGATTGCTAGATCGTAATGTAAAAGTTCAAAATCAAACTCATCTAAGGCAGTGATGAAAGGAGTTAGATCGGCTAAGACGACTTGACGAGCATCTAAGTAAATAAAACGATCTAAATCTCCCCAAAATGCCGCATAGCGCCTAAACCAGTGCGGCCCAGTCGGTGTATGTCCAAGTTCAAAGGCTTGACCGATCGCTTCGAGTCGATCGAATGAAATATCGATATAAACTTCAAAATTATATTTGTCTTGGAGCTGTAACAGCCGATCGCAATCATCATTAAACGGAATCAGAATTAGACGCAAATCTGGATTGAACTTTCGGAAACTATTTAAAAACGCGATTGCCCAGTCATAGACAACATCATTAGCTGAGAAATAAACGCCAATTTTTAGATCTGGAGACACAGGCGTTACAAATTATAGATGGTCAGGTTTATTAAAATTGAGGTAGTTAGTCTTCTGAATGAGTTAGTAGTCTCTGGGTGAAGGTAGCTTTATTTCGCATATCTAAGTGAGAAGTATCGGGTAATGGAAAACTTGATAGATCTGGATACTCAGCAAAATGAACGGATTTGACACCAAGCTTATTCATCCAAGGATGCCAATAGCGATCTGGCGGGTATGTCTGACCTTCAAACTGCCATAAATCTCTAGCAACAGGCATCCTTACAAAAACAACTTTACCACCCCGGCGTTGAAATCTAGCGATCGGTTGTTGCCAATGTTGCGTTTGATTAGACCATTCTCCAAACGTTGGTAAGACTCGATCGACATACTCAGTAGAATTTTTTGGTAATCGGCTTTGACGCAGTGCTTTAAGTGCTTTCCGATCCGCGCGTGCATAGTCAGTAAGTTGCTGTCGATCCTCTAAACTTTTTGTATAAAAAGGCACTGGGAGTTTTCGGTCTGTAATTAGATTACCCCACAATCGGAATGAGCTACTTTGGGGGTTTAAAAACATAAAATGACTCTGAAGCCAACTTGATATATTCCGATTTAGCTGCCGATTCATCGAAAAGTTATGGTAACAATGATTGACAGATGTGAATTGACGGCGATCTCTCTCGGAAGATAGGGTTACTTCTGTTTCATCGATAATTATAGTTCCGTTATAATTAGTTTGTTCTACAAGATGCTTGAATACTGGAAAAGAAGTGCCCAAACCAGATTGAGCTAGCAACAGAGCTTGCCGATCGGGATGGCGTTGAGTAAAAGTGGCTAGATCTATGCCAGTTTGCATTCGCGAAGCACCCAAGAAAATAATATCTTTACTTCCTAATTTAGGAACTCGTCCATACACACTACAAAACAAGTCAGCATCATCAACGATCGACGGCTGATGTCTAGCTTTATATAGTAGTGTTTCATTAAGGCATAGAGCAGCAACTAGGAGGATGGGGATTAAAATACTAATTTTCGACCACTGAATAGTTTTAATGAGTTTACCTCCTTAATTGTTGGCGTAGCCTCTCCACTTGAGAATTGACAGTTAGAACTGAAAATAAATAAACGATCGATCTTCACCAGGAAGGGTGGCGATCGCATACAACATTACAGATAAACCAACCGATACTACCCACCAAGGTAATTTAGCAATAATATCCTCAATATTTAGCTCTTTTAATCGCCAATGGATAAGGAAAATAACTACGATCGTACTGGTAGCTGTCAAGATAGCTTTTTTTTCTAGAACTAAAGTTGCTGGTTTCGCCGAAACCGCTAACATAGCAGTGACTATACTAGTGGCTTGCTCTAAAGAATTCGCCCGAAAAAATACCCATGTAAAGCAAATCGAGATGAATGTAAAAATCGCTAGCAAAAATTGGATGACGGGTATCTTCCAAACAGCATGATGTCCTAAAGCCTTGGTCAGTAAACGTTCTCCAATGAGATACAAACCATGTAGCCCACCCCAGATAACGAATGTCCAAGACGCTCCATGCCATAAACCACCTAGTAGCATAGTAATCATCAAATTCAGTTGAGTCCTTACCTGTCCCTTTCGGTTGCCACCTAGAGGGATATATAAGTAATCCCTCAACCAAGTTGATAGAGAGATGTGCCATCTTCGCCAAAAATCTGAGAATCCGATCGCTGCATAAGGAAAGTGAAAATTTCTAGGTAGGACAAATCCCAAACATAGCGCTATACCGATCGAGCAGGTAGAATAGCCAGCAAAATCGCAGAAGACTTGTCCTGTAAAAGCAAAAGTTCCACCCCAAGCCGAAGCAAAGTTAGGAATTCCAGGCGCAGAATACAGACTTTCGACTATTGGAGCCAATATGCCATCGGCAATCACAACTTTCTCGAATAATCCCAATACTGTCAGGCTTAGTCCCCAGCACAAGTTACTAAAGATGAAGGGTTGTTTGTGTTCGCACTGCTTGATAAAGTCATCTGCTCTTAATATGGGGCCAGCTACCAAATGTGGGAAAAATGTCAGATATAAGGCATAATCGAGCAGCGAAGATGAGGCTTTACTTTTCCCAAAGTAGACATCAAGTACATAAGATACAGTTTCAAATGTATAAAAAGAGATGCCAATTGGCAAAATGATATCAAGATGCGCTGGATGATAACCAATCCCGATCGTATTAACTAAGGCCGTAAAGTTATCTAAGATGAAGTTGCCATATTTAAAAAATCCTAGTAGGCCAAAATTAATAATCAGACTGATAATTAACAATAATTGCTTAGATCTGGGCTGTGAGGCTCGATCGATTAGCCTTGCAGACCACCACCCAAAAATTGTAGAAAATAGAATTAGAATTACAAAGGGCGGATTCCAAGCTGCATAAAAGAGATAGCTAGCGATCAGCAGGAATAGCTTTCGAGCATTCCAATTCGACAATGTATAGTAGACAAGTGTGACAGCACAGAAAAATACTAGGAATGTGTAAGAGTTAAATAGCATCGCTTGAGATGAATCATTTCAAAGATTTAGTCAAATAAAGTATTGTCAATAGTCGAATGAAACATTAGATGATTGTCGAGCTACGATTACAGCATTATTTTAGATAAAATAAAACTATACAAGTGCCATAGGGAGCATCCCACTTTTTATTCGATCGGGACAAGTAAACCTTTTGTACTAGTGGAAGGATTAAGGAATTTACCTCTAGATCGAGCAGATCGAGCATAATGCTGAGATAATTAAAGCGAGTAAATTCAAGGTAATGTGA